>JBIQML010000046.1:0-14694 GCA_044463405.1 Nakamurella lactea
GGCCCGTGCACAAGGCCTCCGGCAAGTTTGCGGCGAACTCATCGATCATCTCGGTGGCGTGTCTGCGAACGACGCCGCTGCCGAGACTGGCGATCCTGCCGGTCACCTCGTAGGTGCCGGTCATCGTCAGTGTTGCCTCGGAGTCCGCGACAGCCATGTCCATCGTGGCGTCCACGTTCAATCTGGTGCCGAGCTTGTTGTCGCTCCCCTCGAATCGAACGACGATCTGCTCACCGGGCACCTCCGAGCGGATGGAGATGACGACGGGCGCGCGCAGCCCGAAACGTCCGACAGTGCGGCGAAGGTTGACCGACCAGCGCCGCCCCGCTTCCAGCTCGTCGACGTCCGAGACCGACGAGGAGCACGACACGAGCAGTTCGACGTCCTTCAGGCGGCTCCACACCGACGCACCGTCGCCGGATGCCACCCACATGATCCGTTCGAAGTTCTCGCGCATCACCGCTCACCCCTTCGGCACTCGATCATTCGAAGATCATCAGGCACACGACCCATCATTCGGAGGACTGCCGATCATCATTCGACCGGGCTCCAATCGCGGACTCGCTCCTCCAACGGAACAGGTACCGCTCGATCCGCGCGAAAACGAGTACTTCGACGAGCCACATGACCAGCGTGAACAGCAGCGCCCACGCGATCATCGTTTCGGGTTGAAGGCGGACGAAGGAGAACAGAATCCGCGCGCCGACACCGGTGCTGGTCGCGATCGCTTCGATCACGACGATGAACTTCCACGACACGGCGAACGCCACCCGGATTGCGGCGAACAACGCCGGCACCAGCTGTGGGAGGATCACCTGCCGCCAACGCTCTCGTGTGGAGATCCGGAATACATAACTCATGTCGAGCAACGACAGATCCAGCGAGCGGACCGCGGACGACGTCAGCGTGATCACGTATGGGATGACCGACAGCACCAGCGCAATGATCAGGCTGGTTTCGTTGAAGCCCAGGATCAGAGTGCAAGAAATCACCATGACGGCGCTCGGGATGGCCAGCCCGATCGTCGAGACGGGATTGAAGAACGCGTTGACTCGCGCACGCCAGCCCATCGCAATTCCGAAACACGCCCCGAGAAACACTCCGCAGACGAAGCCCAGCACGATCCTACGTGCCGTGGTCAGGAAGTCGCCATACGAGTGCGGGTCGGTCACCACCTGGACCATGGCCGCCAGAACCTCGTGGGGTTGCGGCACTCGGGTTGCGAACACCGTCAGCAGGTACCACGCGGCGATGCCGATGATAACCGCCAGTGCCTGGGCCCGCCAGGCGCCGCCGGGCCGACCCTTGGTGGTGGCGCCGGATCGTCGTACGGCCACCCTGAAATCGCTGGTCAGTGTGATCGCCTCACTTCGCCCCAACCGGATCCGCGCCGGGCAGACCCCACACCTTCAGCACATCCGACACGACGTCGGCCTCGATCTGCGTCAGGCGGGGGTCCTCATATCCCCGTGGGCGCGGCAGGTCCACCTCGAGGATCCGATGCAGCCGCCCGGGCCGGGCCGCGAGGATGAAGACCCGGTCGGCGAGCAGAACGGCCTCGCGGATCGAGTGGGTGACGAAGATGATCGTCTTCGACGTGCGCTCCCAAACGCGCAACAGTTCCTGCCGCAGCACCCGAGCCGTCACTTCATCGAGGGTGGAAAAGGGTTCGTCCATCAACACAAACGCGGGATTGATGGCGAGCGCGCGAGCGATCGAGGCACGTTGCCGTTGACCACCTGACATCGCCATGGGCCATGCATCGGCGAGATTCTCGATCTGTAGCAGCGTCAGGTACTCGGTGATGATGCCGCGGTGCTCGGATTCCGGAACCTGCGCCGCCTTGAGCGCGAACGCCACATTCTCGTAGACGGTGCGCCACGGCAGCAATCGGTGATCCTGGAATACATAACCCAGCCGGTAATCCTCGGGGGTGGAGCCCGCCGCGTGCACGTCGGCACCACCGACCCGCACAACACCGCTTTGCGGCGTTTTCAATCCGCTCAGGATGCTCAGCAGCGTTGACTTGCCGCATCCGCTGGGTCCGAGTATGCACGCGAACTCGCCGGGCCGGATCGACATGCTCAAATCATCGATGATGATCTCATCCGGAGTGTAGGACGCGACAAGGTGGTCGACCTCGACCGAGGTTCCGGTATCACGCATTGGACCCCACTCTCGACTCCGTCGGCGCCTGTGCACCGATGCGTCGCTTGGTTGATTTGCGGCTGGTCACCCGCCAGCGCTGGCTCCGCGCCTCCAGCGGCTTGAGGATGAAGAACTCGATGGCGAAGATCACCGCGAGCATGAGGATCAGGTAGACGATCACCTGACTGAACTGGAACAGGTCGAACGCTCGCTGGAACTTGAACCCGAGTCCGGAGCGGACCGAGAAGATCTCCACGACGATGAGCACGCGCCAAGCAAGTGCATGTCCGTTTCGGATGCCACCCAACAAGAACGGCATGATGTAAGGCAGCGTAACGTCACGGAAACGCTGCCAACGCGGCACACGGTAGACCGTCGCCATCGACGCGATCGCGTCATCCACCGTCTTGAGTCCGTCGAGCACGGGAGCAGTGACGAACGGAAAGACTATGACGGCGACCGCAAGGATCACGCCGACCTCGGAGAGTCCGAAGATCACCAAGGCCATCAGTCCGACCAACAGGCTCGGCAGGGTGAAGGAGACCTGGACGTAGACCTGGACCATCCGTCGCAGGTTCTCGCTCTCGCTGCCGACGATCGCGGCGATCAGGCCGAGCCCGATCCCGATGCACAAACCGAGCACCAGTCGTTGCGCCGAAATGGCCAGCACGCCCCAGGTCTCGCCGGAACTCGCCAGCTCTCCGAAGGTCGATGCCACGCTTGCCGGCGACGGGACGAACAGGGTGTGCGAGTATCCAAGTTGCCAGATGAGCAGGATCACGGCGAAGCAGGCGGCGCCCAGTCCGATCGCGGTAGGCCGGGGCAACCGGCCGGTGTCGGGATACCCCTTCCGTCGAGCGTCGCTGCGCCGTCGACTTCTGCTGACTGCCACATTGGATCCTATGAGTGCTCGATCGTCGCCCCGCGCGGCCCGTATCCGAACGTGCCGACCGCGTGCAGGCCTGCAGTCCTGATCGTCACGATGATGATGTGATTTGCTGGACCGTCGCCACTACGTCGTGATCGTTCTTCTTGAAGATGGACCCGTCTGCGGCCAACTTGTCGAGGTACTCATTGGCGTTCTTGACCTGGTCCTCGGTCCAGTCACAGCTGAACGGCTGCTTCTCCTTGACCCAGGAGGCGAACGCCTCCAGACCCTCGTCTGTCAGCGGCTCCAGGAACTTCTTGTAGGTGTCGTTCGCGATGACGTCATCGATGTTCTTGTTGAGGTATTCGGATGCATCACACCATGCGGACACGACATTCTTGGCAGCTTCTGGATTCTCCTTCACCCATGGCCTCATCGCGGCGACCGACGTCATCCACAGGTCACCTCCGGTCTCATCCTTCCAAGCCGTACTCGGGTCGTAGATCACCTTGACACCGCCAGGCACCTGCACCTGGGCCCAACTATTCCACGGCTGGAAGTCCATGATCGCGTCGACTTGCCCCGATGCCAGCAGTTGCACCAGCGCGGACGGTGACGTTTGCACGAATTCGTAGTCGTGGAACAGGTCGATATCGTCGAATTCCTTCAGGAACAACCCCATGACGACTGCGCCCGTCGAGTCGCTGCCGTACCAACCGATCTTCTTGCCCTTGAGCGACGCCATGTCGGTGTATGACGAGTCCGCCTTGGCGACAATCGCCGCGTGGAAGTGTGCTTCCGAGGAGATCGTGACGGCGTCGTAGCCCTTTTCGGCGGCAAGCGCGACGTCGTTGGGAGCGGAGTTGAAGTTGATGTCCGTCTGCCCCTGCAGGAAGTTCTGCGTCGACGCATCGCTGCCAACGTAGCTGTACTTGGCCTTGAAGCCATACTTCTGGTCAAGCTTCATCGTTTCGATGACCTTCAGCGCCAAACCGCTGGTGCCTTGGTCGAGAGCGGAGAGCCGGACCGTCGTCGCCTCGGCGCTATCCCCGTCTCCTTGGGATGTCTGCGTCTGCTGAGAGGTCTGGCTCGCCTCGGAGGCAGATCCGTCGGATGGTTGGGAACCTTCACTCCCCGCTCCGCTGGAGCACGACGCGGCCAGCAGAACGCTGATGCCGGCGGCAGCGAGTCGTAGCAGTGACTTTGCCTTCATCTTCGCTTCTCCTTCGCGGAACGCAGAGGCGACGGTGCCTGGTCCTAGGGAACTGCGACATGCCCAACATGGGGAGCCTGACATGGATATAGGATTCTGTCAATGGTATTCGGATGCCTTCTAGCGCTATGGCCGATAGGACGACATGACCGCTGGTTCCGGCCTGATGGACGCTGCCACCGGGACTGGCCTACCCCGCGAGGGATGCCTACTGTTGGCCACTCGTAGTTCGACACGATCGCAGGACGAGAGGGAGAACATGGCTGACTCCTCGGAAACTCCAGCGCCGACCCGGCTGGTCGTCGGCATGTCGGGCTCCAGCGCCCCGCAACTGGGCATCCGGATGCTCGAGCGGCTGCGCGAGCTGCCGGGGGTCGAGACGCATTTCGTGATGAGCCAGGGCGCGCAGCTGTCCGCCCGTCTCGAGGCCGGAGTCGAGCCCGAGGAGGTGATGGGCCTGGCCGACGTCTGCTACGACGTCCGCAACCTCGGAGCCGCGATCTCCTCCGGCTCGTTCCTCACGGCTGGCATGGTTGTCATCCCCTGCTCCATGCGCACACTGTCATCGATCGCGACTGGCAACTCGGCGGACCTGCTGGCCCGCGCCGCCGACGTCACGCTCAAGGAACGTCGTCGGCTCGTCCTGGTCACCAGGGAGAGCCCGCTGAACCTGATCCATGTCCGCAACATGGAGACCGTGACCCTCGCCGGAGCGACCGTCATGCCTCCCGTCCTGGGCTTCTACCATCGTCCACGCTCCGTAGACGACATCGTTGACCAGATCGTCGGCAAGGTGCTCGACCAATTCGGTATCTCGCACCAGTTGTTCCAGCGCTGGGACGGTAAGGCAGCGGAATGAAGCCGATCGCCCTACCGCAGGATGTGATCGATGCGTTCGCCGGTCGTCCCGAACCTGGATCCTGGGACGACGCCTGCCTCCTGCTGACTTCCACCGCCGAGGGGGTCGTGGACGTCTGCATGCTCTCTCGCGCCGAGGTGGACGTCGACGACCGGTACGTTCACGCGGTGGTCGGCAGCCGGAAGGCGCGCGCCAACCTCCAGACACACCGTGCCGGAACGCTGCTAGCCTTCGCCCAGGGGAGCATCTACTACCTCGCCCTGACGCTCCACGACGAATTCGTCGACGACGCGGTCTGCGGGTTCACCTTCACGGTGCGACGAGTGCTCCACGACGACATCGGGATCGCGCTCCGGTCACTGGGCTACTTCGTCGATCCCGGTCTGGAGCGAACCGAGAACTGGGCTGGTTCGCAGCGGATGCTCGCAGACCTCAGGAACCGAGCGTCCGGCGGTCACGCAGAGACCTCCCGCTGAAGATAGGCCCGCGAGTACTCCAGCGCCTCACGGATGTGGACGCGCAACAGGTCGGCGGCGGCGGCGCCGTCGCCGCGCGCGACCAGTTCGATCAGCTCCCGATGCTGGCTGCGCGCGCGCTGCCGCCGGCGCGCATCCGGGGTGCAGTGCATCACGTACCGCTGACAGGTATGCCAGAGGATCCGAAGCAGTTGCAGCAGGATTCCCTCACCCAATGCATTGAAGTAGCTGAAATGGAATCTACGGTGCGCGTCCAGCATCTGGGGCGAGGCGTGGTGTGCCTGCAGCTCGTCCATCCGCTCGAACCAATAGCGCATGTCTACGACCATCTCGGGGTGGCTCGTCGCCGTGGCGCGAGTCGCCGCGATGGACTCCAGATACTCCAGCAGGTGAAAGCAATCCTCCAAGTCCTGCATGGACAGTGGGCGAACGGTCGTGCCCCGACGGGGCGTTTGGTCGACGAGGCCCTCCGCAGCAAGTTGTCGCAACGCCTCGCGCAGCGGTACCCGGCTGATGCCGAACTCCTGCGCCAGCAGATCCAGCGGAACCCGTTCTCCTGGCGCCAACTCGCCCAGGATGATCCGGTTGCGGATCTGATCGGTGACGTAGACCACGACGGTATCTGGGGTAACGGGCACCGTTCGAGCCTCCGCCCCCAGTGTCTTCGCCACCCGCGCTCCTCTGCCATTTTGCCCCGGCCCGCCGGCGGCTCTTCCGCTAGCTGGCCAGGATACATGTACCGGTCCGCAACGGCGGCTCAGCCACTCACCGCCGGAGATCTCGACGGGGAAGTTGCGGCCGACCTGTTGCGGCGGGAAACGCCGGACCCAACTCCGCCGCCGGTCACATCACCGTGCCGGAACACGGCCGACGGGCCCCGACCCACAATACCCGCCCGGCCCGCCCGTGGATCGGCGCGCCCACCCCGTGCGACCGCCGAACGCCGGGCCATACCCACTGCCGAATTTTACCGTCCCGCAGCCTGACTCGCCGACCGGCCGATCCAGTTTCGACCCAGCACGAAGTACCCAGCCTAGGCCCCCTCGGTGAACACATCCGCAGAGTAGAACGTGGCCTGGTCCCACTTGCCGTCGGCCACCTTGAGGATCGCGTAGGAGCCGGCGACGGTCCCGGTCTCGTCGAAGTCCACCGGACCGGATGCGCCCTCGTAGTCGATGTCCTCGCCGGCGGCCAGCGCCTTGGCCCCGTCGGCGAACGTGTCGACCTTGGTGCCGGGCGCGCTCGCCACGTCACGCAGGTGCTCGTTGATGTCCGCGCCACAGGTGCTGCCGGCGGCCACGGCGGCCAGCGCGACCAGGGTCATGGCGTCGTAGGCGTTGGACACGAACAGGTCCGGCTCGTGCCCGTACTCGGCCTTGAATGCCTCGGTGAAGGCCTGGTACTGCTCGCGATCGTCGTCACCCGCGGGGGTTTCGGCCTGCATGCCGTCGGCCTTGGCGGCGCCGATCGCCTTGATCACGGCGGGGACCGCCATGTCGGCGCTGGCCAGCACCTTGTCGCTGGGGAAGCCGGCGTCCAGCAGTTCCTTCATGATGGTGACGCCCGATTCCTGGCCGCCGGAGAGGAAGATGGCGTCCGGCTTGGCATCGATCGCCTGCTGCACGACGGTCTGGTAGCTGGGCTGGCCCGCGTTGTACTTCACGGTCGCGGCGACGGTGCCGCCGTTCTCGCTGAAGGTGTTCTCCATCATCTTGGCCGCCGAGACGGTCGACTCGTCGTTCTGCACCAGGATGACGACGTTCTTCGCGCCCTGCTCACCGAGCCACTTGGCCGCCGCGAGCCCGTCGGAGGAGTCCGACGCCACCGTCCGGTACAGCCACTTGCCGCCCACGCTGTCCAGGTTCACGGTGCCGGCGAACTGCGAGATGATCGGCGTCTGGTATCGCTCGGAGAGCTTGACCATGGCCATGATCTCACCGGAGGACGGCCCCAGGATGGCGGAGACCTTGTCGCCCTGCACCATCGAGGTGGCGACCCGCAGCGCCTCCTGCGGGTCGGTCTGGCCGTCGCCCTGCACGGTGTCGATGCTCCAGCCGTCCGGCAGCGCGCCGGACTCCTTGACCTGCTTGGCGGCGAACTCGAACCCCTCCTTGGAGGTCTTCCCGAAATCGCCCAGCTCACCGGTGAAGTCGGTCAGGATGCCGACCTTGAGCGTGGTGCCGCAGTCGCCTCCGGTGGCCTCGCCGGACGCGGACGACGCACTGCTGCCCGCGCTCGCCGAGGACGCGCTCGGAGCGGACCCGGATCCGGGCTCGCCGCCCGAGGCGGAACCCGCGTCGGTGCTCCCGCTGCTGCATCCGGCCACGGCCAGAACCGCAGCCGAGGCCACCACTGCCCATCCGCGCGCCGCGCGGCTCACTGCCTTCACGCTCACCGTGCCTCCTTCGACTGGCCGACGGGCTCATGCCCATGCGGGTTGAAAACCATTTCGTACGCGTCACTGTCGCTCAGATCGCTGGCGGCACCGGCGAACCGGAGCTGCCCGCTGTCCATCAGGTAGGCCCGGGATGCGGCCGCCAGCACCGGAGTGGGGTCCTGCTCGACCACCCAGCAGATACCGGTACCGGCGCCGGCGATCTCGATGATCCAGTCCGTCAACGCCTGCGCCGCGAGCGGCGACAGCCCGGTCGTCGGCTCGTCCAGGATCAGCAGCTTCGGCTCGGCCACCAGCGCCATGCCGAGCGCCAGGCATTGCCGCTCACCGCCGGACAGGCTGCCGGCCGACTGCCGGGACCGCTCGGCGAGCACCGGGAATCGTCGATACAGGTCCTGGGTGACGTCGGCGGCGTCCGATGCGCCGGACAGGGCGAGGTTCTCGGCGACGGTGAGCTCGGCGAAGACGTTGCCGGTCTGCGGGACGTAGCCGATCCCGGCGGCGACGGCGTCCGTTGCCCGCCACGGTGACGCCGGCTTCCCGTCGATCTCGATGGCCCCGGATTGCAGCTTCAGCAATCCGAACATGGTCTTGCACAGCGTGCTCTTGCCGGCGCCGTTCGGCCCCAGGACGGCCACGACCTCGCCGTCCGCAACCTGGACGTCGACACCGTGCAGGACGATCGTCTTCCCGTAACCGGAGGAGACCTCACGCGCGTGCAATCGCATCGGCGCTCCTCCCCAGGTAGGCGGAGATCACCCGCTGGTCGGCGCTGACCTCGGCCGGCCGGCCGGACGCGATCACCGAGCCGAAGTTCATCACGTGCAGGTACTCGACGGTTCGCATCAGGAATCCGATGTTGTGCTCGACGATGAACACGGTGACGCCGCGGTCCCGCAGGCCCAGGATCAGCTCGCGCAGCCGGTCCTGGTGCGGCAGGTCCAGCCCGGCGGTGGGCTCGTCGAGCAGCAGCAACTTCGGCGACAGCGCCATCTGCCGCGCGATCTCCAGCATGCGCTGCTCCCCGCCGCTGAGCCGGTCGTGCGAGAGGCCGGCCAGCCCGGACAGGCCGACGCGACCGAGCAACTCGTCCGCCGCGGCCGCCACGTCCTTGTCCTTGCCCGTGCGGAACAGCGCCCCGGCGAAGGAGTCCCGCCGGCTGGGCAGCATCACCTGGACGTTCGTCCGGACGTCCAGCCCGCCGAACCCGCGCGGGGTCTGGAAGGTCCGCGCCACGCCCATGGCGGCGCACTGGGCCATGCTCATGCGGCCGGTGTCGACGCCGCCGATCAGGATGGTGCCCGATGTCGGTTTGAGCACCTGGCAGATCAGGTTGAACAGGGTCGTCTTGCCGGCGCCGTTGGGGCCGATGAGCCCCGTCACCGTTCCCGCGTTCACCGTCAGGTTGGCGTCCTGCACCGCCCGCACCCCGCCGAAATGGACGCTGGCGCCACGGACCTCGATCGACAGGCTCATCCCGGCTCTCCCTGCCCGGTGGGCGCCAGGACAGGCGGGGGCGGCGCGGTGTCGCGATCGTCGTCCCCGGAACGGCCGCGCCGACGCAGGTTTCGCCAGCGCAACCGGGTGAGGGCCTCGGCCGCCCCGCCCGGGAGGTAGCGCAGCACGAGCAGGAACATCAGGCCCTCGAGGGCGACCACGACCGAGCCGACACGTTCGGCGATGACGGGGTTGGTCGCCAATCCCCGCACCACTTCCTGGAATCCGATCAGGATGAAGGCCCCGACGACGGCGCCGAGGTTGGAGCCGATGCCGCCCAGCGTGAGGATGATGAACACCGTGAAGGTGATGTCGGCCGAGAACAGTCCGGGGCTGGCCACCGTGGTGTACCAGGTGTAGATCGCACCCGCGATGCCGGAGACGAAGGCACCGGTGACGAAGCTCTGCAGCCGCAGCCGCTGCACCTTCTTGCCGGCCAGCGAGGCGGCGAGCTCGTCGTCGCGCACGGCCTTGAGCACGGTGCCGTAGGGGGACGCGGTCAGCCGGCGCACGAACACGTACACCACGATGACGATCACCGCGACCATGGCGGCCAGCAGCTTGCTGTAGTCCTGCGGCGCCACCAGGTTCTCCAGCGGCTGCGGCAGGTTGGTGAAGCCGAGCGTCCCGTTGGTGATCGCGTCCGCGTTGGTGATCAGCGAGCCCAGCACCTCGGCGAACGCGAAGGTCGTCAGCGCCAGGTACTCGCCGCGCAGCCGCAGGCACGGCCAACCGGTGACCAGCGCGAACAGGGCACCCGCCACGCCGGCTCCGATGAGCCCGACCCACACCGGAAGTCCGAAGCCGAACAGGTAGCTGTCCAGCTGGTCCGGCGGCGGTTGCACGAGGATCACGTAGGTGTACGCGCCGGCGGCGAAGTAGGCCACGATGCCGAAGTTGATCAGGCCGGTGTATCCGAGCTGCAGGTTCAGGGCCAGCGACAGCATGCTGTAGACGCCGCCGAGTGTCACGACGGTGATCAGCAGTTGGACGAGATTCATACCACCCGCACCTTGCGCCCGAACAGGCCTCGCGGACGGAACACCAGCACGGCGATGATCACCACAAAGGCCACGGCAGTGCGATAGCCGCTGGGCACCACCACGGTGGACAGGTCCATGGCCAGCCCGATGATCAGCGCAGATAGCGCGACGCCGTAGATGCTGCCCAGCCCGGCCAGGATGGACACCGACAGGATCAGCAGGATCTGCTCGAAGGCCAGGTCGGTGGTCAGGGTGCTGACCAGGGCGAGCGCCACACCCGCCAGGCCGGCCAGGGCGGAGGAGATCAGCCACACCCAGCGGGTGGCGCGGTCGACGTCGACCCCGCGGACCTGCGCCAGCTCCTTGTTCGCGCTGACCGCCCGGATCGAGGTGCCCAGCCGGGTCCGGGACAGGAACAGGTGCAGCGCAAGGAAGCTCAGCAGGGCCAGCGCCACGATGATCAGCTGGTACACGGAGATCCGCACGGACCCGACGTGCAGGGTGGACAACTCCGGCAGCGGTACCGATTTGATGCCGGGAGGCACGATGGCCTCGGTCGCGCCGTGGATGAGGTAGACCACACCGACCGAGACGATCAGCATGATGGCCGGCCCGCGCAGCAGCATCGGCTCGTACACGATCCGCCCGACGATCAGTCCGGCCACCGCCGCCACACCGATCGCGATAACGGCGGCCAGCCACACCGGCAGGTGCAGCCCGCTGCTGAGCCACCAGGTCAGCAGCGCCGAGATGGACATCAGCTCGGCGTGCGCGATGTTCAGGAACTTGTGCACGCGGCTGACCAGCGCGAATCCCAGGGTTGCCAGGAGCAGGAACGCCCCGTCGACGACTCCGAACACCGCGTACTGGAGCAACGTTGCTCCCTCCCATCGGGCCGGTAGGATTTAGTAGTCTAAATACCAACAGGGCGGCGGTGTCAACCTTCGGGGGCAGATTGCCATGAGGCACCTCGCAGGCGCGGCGAAGTCAAGTCTCCCGAGACCCATCGGACGCCTCGTCGCACTCTTCGTATCGAGCGGCCGATAGCGCCAGGACGCCTGGACCAGTGAGCCTCATAATGGTCCGGACTCTGCCAGCCCCGGTGAGCAGTGTCGGAACTACCCGAACGGCCGGCCAGCAGGGCGCTGACGGTGCCTTGGCGATGTGCCCGGTCTGCAGTTGCTCAGTCTGCACGCCCCGACGATCAGGCGGTGGCCTCGCGCTGCATGTAGTCCCGGGAGTATTCCAGAGCCTCACGGACGTGGCGGCGCAACAGCTCGGCGGCGGCATCACCATCACCCTTGGCCACCAATGAGATCAACTCACGATGCTGGCTTCGTGACCGCTGGCGCCGGTGTGCGTCCGGAGTGCAGTGCATGACGTAGCGCTGGCAGGTGTGCCAGAGAATGCGCAGCAACTGCAGCAGGATGCCGTCGCCCAACGCGTAGAGGTAACTGAAGTGGAAGTTTCGGTGCGCATCAAGCATCTCGGGGGACACATGCCGATCCTGCAGTTCGTCCATCCTGTCGAACCAGCGCTGCATGTCGGAGACAATCTCCACTCGTCCGGTCGAACCGGCGCGCAGTACCGCGATGGGCTCCATGTACTCAAGTAGACGGAAGCAGTCCTCCAAGTCCTGCATGGAGAGCGGGCGGACCACCGTCCCCCGCCGTGGGGCGTGGTCCACCAGCCCCTCGGCTTCCAACTGGCGCATGGCCTCGCGCAGCGGAACTCGGCTGATCCCGAACTCCTCCGCCATTTCGTACAGCGGGAGCCGCTTCCCGGCTGGGATCTCTCCGAGAATGATGCGCGTACGTATCTGGTCGGTGACTGAGACCACGATCGTGTCCGGCATGAGTGCCCGGCGTTCAATACCAGCTTGCTGAACTGTCACTGTTGAACGACCTCCACTCATACCCGCGATTCACCACTGCAGCGAGCGCCGACGACGGCTCCGCCGCCCCGACGAGAATAGCCGCACCTTACGCCGGTGCATGTCACAGACGGCTACGGCGCTGTCGGCGTCAGGCAGCATTCCCGTCGTCGCGTGACTCGGCGCAGTCGCATGCGGACACGGGAATCGCCGTCACCTCAGCAGGATTGCTACACCGTGAGAGGCACAGGTACGCAGAGAACGAAACGATTCGGCCGCGCGCGAGTTGGACCGGCACGGAATGGCGAACGGCACCCGGCGATGCCACAGGGTGGACGCTCAGCGGCTCGCAACGGGATCGTGATCCGATGGCCCGATGTCCCGTCGCAGGTGGCCGCCGGGAACATCGGCGGCATGGATGCCGACTCTGGCGACGCGGAGCCTGAGAGCCGGCGCGGCAGTCGAAGCGCCGAAGGACAACACGAACCGCTCCGTGAGGATCGCGCGCCCGGTGACCAACGTGGGTGGCGATGACCGACGCAGACGACGCTCCCCCACGCCCCCGTCCCATACCTTGCGCAGCACCCCGCCGCCGCGTCAACCGGACAGCCCCGTTACGCCGCACCTGCTCGGCTCGCCGCCCACCGTTACTTGACATGGGATATTCGATTCCGGATACTCGATCCGGGGCGTCGACCCGCACCCGACGGCCCCGGATCCACCCGAGGAGGGCAACAGCGATGCCACAGGCACGCCTGTCGAACCCGCTGGCGCTGGCGGTGCTGGTGCTGCTGTTCGAGCGACCCATGCACCCCTACGAGATGTCCACCACGCTGCGGGAGCGCCGCAAGGAGCAGAGCATCAAGCTCAACTACGGCTCGCTGTACTCGGTGGTGGCCGCCCTGGAGAAGCACGGCCTGATCGAGGTACTGCAGACCGTCAGGGAGGGAAACCGCCCGGAGCGCACCGTCTATCAGCTCACTCCCGCCGGCGAGGCCAAGGCGCACGACTGGCTGTCCAGCCTGATCAGCGACCCGTCTAAGGAGTACTCGCAGTTCGAGGCCGCGCTGTCGTTGATCGGCGCCATCGACCCGGACGAGGCGCTGCGCTTGCTGGATCTCCGGTTGCAGAGCCTGCAGATCCAGCAGCGCACCGACGACGCCGTGCGCGCCGAAGTACCGGAGGGCTTCCCGCAGGTCTTCATGATCGAGAGCGACTATCACCGCGCGCTGCTGGACGCCGAGACCACCTTCGTGCGCCGGCTGATCGACGACATCCGGCAGGATCGCCTGACCGGCCTCAAGCAGTGGCGCCTGCTGCACGAACTGCGGGCGGCGGGAGTGCCCCCGGAGGAGGTCGCCGCCCGGATCAATGCCGAGATCGGCTACCCCTTCCCGTCCAGCGGGGAGGCGACCATCGGGTAACCGTAGACACGGCACGAGGAATCCGGGACGGCCCCGACCGGGTGCGGCAACACCGCGGTCGGGAACCGTCCCGGCACAGATCCGGAAGGGTCGCGCCGACAGGCGGGACGGCATCCAGGTCCGACAACCGCCAGGATAGCCAACCGCCCGCCGCGACGACTCCTTCCACCATCGAGAAGGAGCACGCATGTCCACCACACCGAACGCCGCCATCACGGCGAGCGGGCTGCGCAAGACGTACACCGGACACGGAACCACCGTGACCGCCGTCGACGGCATCGACCTGACCGTGCCGGCCGGAACCGTCTTCGGCCTGCTCGGCCCGAACGGCGCCGGCAAGTCCACCACCGTCAAGCTGCTCACCACGCTGGCGCGACCCGACTCCGGCACCGCCGATGTCGCCGGGGTCGACGTGCTGCGCGATCCGGCCGAGGTCCGGCACCGCATCGGATACGTCTCGCAGAAGCCCGGCTTCGACCCGATCGGCACCGGCAGGGAGAACCTGGTGCTGCAGGGCCGGGTGTACGGGCTGCGTGCCGCGGAGGCGCGGCGCCGCGCCGACGAGTTGCTGGACCGGTTCGGGCTCGGCCCGGCGGCAAACCGGTTGCTGCGCACCTGGTCCGGCGGCATGCAGCGCAAGCTGGATGTCGCCATGGGGCTGATCCACCAGCCGCAGGTGCTGTTCCTGGACGAACCGACCACCGGTCTGGACCCGGAGGCTCGCGCCGAGATGTGGCATGAGATCGGCACTCTCGCCGGCGGGGGCCTGACGGTCCTGCTGACCACGCACTATCTGGACGAGGCGGACCGGCTGGCCGACCACCTGGTGATCATCGACAGCGGGCGGGTCGTGGCCGCGGGCAGCCCGGAACGGCTCAAGAGCGAGCTGCGGGGCGATTCGGTGCAGAGCGGCGTGGCCACAGCGGATATGGCCGACCGGGCGGTGACGGTCCTCACC
>JBIQML010000047.1:0-14662 GCA_044463405.1 Nakamurella lactea
CGGAACCGCTCTTCTGCCTGCCTGCGGTAGCGCTCGATCCACTTGGTCATCAGGTCGAACACCTCCGCGTCGAGGTGGCACGGGCGGCGCTGCGCCTGTCGCGTCTGGGTGACCAGGCCGGCTTCGGTCAGCACCTTGAGGTGCTTGGAGACCGCCTGCAGGCTGACGTCGAAGGGCTCGGCGAGCTCTCCGACCGTGGCGTCGCGGACCGCCAGCCGGGCCACGATTTCCCGGCGGGTCGGGTCGGCCAGCGCCGCGAAGGCCCTGGACAGCCGGTCCTGCGCCATGCCCGCCTCCTGTGCTCGATTCCGGTACTCGATTCCGGTACTCGATTCCCGTACTCAACCGATCGGTTGATTAGGACGCTAGCGGAGGGTTCCGAAGCTTGTCAACCTATTGGTTGATAAAAGTTCAGTCGAACAGCGGCGGCGTGCCGGGCCGGGGGTAGACGACCTTGCCGTCCGGCCGCACCACCGGCTCGGGCCCCCACTGCCCCGGCCGATGGTCGTTCACCTGGCCAGGCCCCAGGATGTGCTCGACCTGCCAGCCCCGGAGGACCAGGACGGTGGCGATCAGGCTGCGGTGGCAGCGCCACGGGACCGCCTCGGCGCACATGATCGCCGTCCGGCGGTCGCCCGGAGCATCCGGGTCGGGCAGCGCACGGTCGCCGGGTTCGGCCACGCTGGCCATCCCGACCGGGTCGGCGACGCCGGTTGCCCCAGCCATTCCGGCCACGTCGGTCAGTTCGGCCAAGCCCTGTTCGAACTCGTCGGTCAGCGTCCAGTCCGCGTACCGGTGGAAGGCGTCGTGGGTCCACCCGGCGTTGACCTCAGGGTCCACCGGCTGCCGACGGCGGCGCCCGCCCAGGCGCTCGATGCGCCGGTAGTCGATGCCGGCCTCGTCCAGCCAGCCCGCCATGGTCTCGGCGCCGAACTGCGGGTTGCGCCGGGAACCGGGAATGCTGCGCACGTCCACCACCCGGCCGATCTGCCCGGACCGCAACAGCTCGACGGTCTCGTCGGCCGTCCGGGTGGAGTGCCCGAACGTCCACAGCCGACCCGACGCCATGCCCCACGGTATCGGGATCGAGGGCCGGCCTGCTGGGATGATGGCAGGCAGGCGATGGCCAGGCACGCTCGCCTTGTGAGTCTCACATGGCGCTATGGCGCGACGTGGGACTCCCAAGGCGGCCAGAAGGCGGCGAGGAAGCGGCGAGGAAGCGGCGAGGAAGCGGCGAGGAAGGCGGCGAGGAAGCGGCGAGGCGGCGGCTAGGAGGCGGCGAGGCGGCCGCGAGATGGCCGCGAGATGGCCGTGACGGTCCGACGACGGGAGGTGCGACGAGGATGGGTTTCGCGGTCCCGCCCTTCGCCACCGGCCGCGGCGACCGCTTCAGGATCAGCGTCTCGGACATCGCCAAGCGGGACTCGCCGTTCAGCTGCCCGATGGGGCTGGCCCTGAAGGCCCGGATCAAGGCGGGGTCGGTGCGGCTCGACCCGGCGCCGCCCCGCGGCGCGTTCGACACCGCGTCCACATTGAACTTCGCCCTGCAGCGCGCCGTCCGCCCCGTCGTCGATGGGGATCCCGAGCGCCAGATCCTGGACGGCGAGAAGGACCTCACGCACTCGCAGCGGCGCTACCTGCGGCACGCGCTGGACGTGCTGCCGGACCTGCTGCCCCAGGCGAGCGCCGCCGCCGGCGTCGACTACCGGCTCGGCGAGGACATCGTCGGCCGGGTGAACGGCGGGGCCCTGCGCGGCGCCGTCACCGTCTGGGGGGTGCACCTGTCCGATCCCGACGACCGGGTGCACGAGGCGGTGCGGCTGCGAGAGTCGGCCCTGCGCGCCCCCACCGACGCCGACTTGGACTGGACGGCCGTGGCCGCGGTCGCGCTGGCCACCGACGAGTCGGTGCCGCCGCACGCGCGGCTGCGGGTCAGCGAGTTCAGCCTGCTGGACGGGCGGTTGGAGTGCCGGTTCGACGGGGTCCGGGAGGAGGCGATCGCGCTGTTCGCCGCCCGGGGCGCGCCGCTGTGGCCGGCCCTGGACGCCACCGTCTACCGGCCGGGGTCCGCCTGCGCGGGCTGCCCCGCGCTGCGGGTCTGCCCGGCGGTGCCGTCCCGTCCGGGCGTTCTGGGCGCCGCCGAACCGGGCGTCGCCACCCGAAGGCTGACGGCCTCCGACCTGGTGGCCTATCGCCGCTGCCCCACCGAGTTTCGCGCCCTGCGGGCCGACCACCTGCCGGACCGGTTCGCCGTCGACGCCGATTCCGGTCCCGGAGCGGAGGCCCGCGGCCGCGGGCTGACGGCGCACGCCTTCCTCGCCTGGGCGCACGCCCGGCAACCCGCGCGCGCCTGCACCCCCGACGAGTTACCGGAACCCGGCACCGTCGCGGCCGAGTCCGCGGCAGCGACGGCCGGGCTGGACCCCGTCGGCTACGCGGTCGCGCACCCGTTCCTGCGGCAGCATCCGGCGATCTGCCCGCTCGGCCGCGCCGACTTCACCGGCTGGGACGTCGAGCACGTGATGGTCTGCCACGACACGCAGGCGGATGCGGTGGTGATCACCACGCCCGATCTGGCCTACCGGGTCGCCGGCGGCGAGGAGACGATCTGGCGGGAGACCAAGACCGCCGGCACGATCCCTCCCGACGCCGAGGCCGCGCTGGACCGGTATCCCGATGTCGCGCTCGACCTGGTGCTGCTCGCGGCACAGGCGGAGTCCGGGCCCGGCCTCGGGCTGGTCGAACTCGAGGTGCTGACGGCCGACCGGGCCGAGGTGTTCGCGCTGTCGACCGGCGACGCGGATGCCGTGGCGCACGCCCGGTCGCTGGTGGCGCGGACGGCCGGATCCTTCGTCACCGACGTGGAATTCGCCCGCCGGCCCAGCGCGTCGTGCCCGACCTGCCCGGCGCACGGGTGGTGCGATCCGCCGGACGATCCGGCGTGGCACCCGGGGGCCGTCGATGCCGGCTGACCGCGTCCGCCCCCGGGTACTGCTGGCCATGGACCGGCGCACCCGGCGCGAACTACTCCCCGCACCGGTGGCGGATCGGCTGCTGGCGTCCGCCGACGCGGACCTGGACCATCTGGTGCGGGATCTCGCCGACCCCGACATGGCCGATCGGCTGGCGTCGGCCGAGATCCTGCTGACCGGCTGGGGCGTGCCGGTGATCGACGCCGCGGCGCTGGAGCGGATGCCGAAGCTGCGGGCGATCGTGCACGGCGCCGGGTCGGTGAAGGGATTCCTGGACCGGGCGGTGTTCGACCGGTGCATCGTGGTGTCCTCGGCGGCGGCCGCGAATGCGGTGCCGGTCGCCGAGTTCACCCTGGCCGCCGTCATCTTCGCCGCCAAGAGGGTGACGAGGTTCGTGCACGGGTACCGCAGCCACCGCACGTCCGGGGCGTGGGACCTGCCGGTGACGGGGATCGGCGGGTACCGCGTCACCGTCGGGGTGGTCGGCGCGTCCCGGATCGGCCGCCGGGTGATCGACCTGCTGCAGCACCTGGACGTTCGGGTGCTGCTCTCCGACCCCACCGTTGACGCTGCCGAGGCGGAGACACTGGGCGCCCGGCTGGTCGGCCTGGACGAGCTGGTCGCGGCGTCGGACATCGTGACGCTGCACGCCCCAAGCCTGCCCGGGACCCGGCACCTGATCAACGCCCGCCGGCTGGCGGCGCTGCGCGACGGCGCCACTTTGATCAACACCGCCCGCGGCGTCCTGGTGGACACCGACGCGTTGACCGCGGAACTGGAGTCGGGTCGGATCGACGCGGTGCTGGACGTCACCGACCCGGAACCGCTGCCCGCCGACTCCGCGCTGTTCGAGCTGCCGAACGTGCTGCTGACCCCGCACATCGCCGGGGCGCTGGGCAACGAGGTGGCACGGCTGGGCGAGCTGGCGGTCTCCGAGATCGAGCGGCTGGCGGCGGGGCTACCGCCGGCCCATCCGGTGCATGCGGCGGACCTGGACCGGATCGCATGAGTACCGGCGCGGGAGCGAGGCTGTGCCGCGGCGGGAACGGGGGTCGGCGATGACGGGCCTGGCGTTCTCCACCCTGGGCTGTCCCGGACTGCCACTCGCCGAGGTCGCCGATCTGGCGGTGCGGCACCGGTTCTCGGGTGTCGAGCTGCGAGCCGTCGAGGGTGAGCCGGTCCAGGTCGGGCTCGATGCGTCCGAGCGGCGCGCCGCGGCGGCCACCCTGGCCGGCCGGCGAGTTCGCCCGCTGTCGGTCGCCAGCTACGTGCGGGTCGCCGCGAGCGGGCCCGGCGACGAGGACATTGTCACCGCCGGTCTCGCGCACGGCCGGCTCGCCGCCGATCTGGGTGCGCGGTACCTGCGGGTGTTCCCCGGTGGCCCGGTACCCGGCGACCGGGGCGCCGACGCCGCCGCGGCGGGCCGGTTGTGCGCGATCCGGGACGGCCTGGCGGGCACCGGGGTCACCGTCGCGCTGGAGACCCACGACTCGCACCCGCGCGGCGCCGACGTGGCCCGGCTGCTGGACCGCTGCCCCGGCGTGCTGGCCATCTGGGACGTGCTGCACCCCTGGCGGGCCGGCGAGTCCCCGGCGGAGACCCTGGCGGCGCTGCGAGACCGGCTGGCGTACGTGCAGATCAAGGACGTCGTCAGCGCCGAGGATCCGACCCCACTGCCGCCCGGCGACGGCGCCCTGCCGCTGTTGGCCATGGCGCGGGTGTTGCGGGACAACGGCTATCGCGGATGGGTGTCGTGGGAATACGAGCGTGCCTGGTTCCCCGACCAGCCGTCGCTGCCGGACACGGCGGCCCGGGTGGTCGCCTGGATGCGCGCGGCGTTCCCGAACGGCTGACAGTCCCGGCGGTCAGCCGGATCCGGTGACCACCGGTCGGGGCACCGCCGCGAACGTGGACAGCCGCAGCCAACCGGGCAGGTCGCGCCGGGCCCAGCTGGGTCCGTGCAGCGTCAGACCGGACCGCAGCGCGGACGACCAGCTGACGTCGCCGCGCCACAGCCGGACCATCACCCGCAGCGGGGACCGGATCGTCACCGTCACCGGCACCTCCGGATCCGCGTCGCACACGTCCACCCCGTCCGGGCGGCTCACCAGCCACCACCGGTCGGCCGGTGGCGGCACGTCGTCGAACTGGAAGTGCAGCACCGCACCGCGATCGGGCATCGCCGCCACGTCCAGGTTGCGGTGCATGTCCCACAGCAGCAGGTGCGGATCCAGGTCCTCGTCGCCCAGCTCGCCGATCCACCTGGCCCCCCACCGGCCGACCGCCTCCACCACTGGCAGCAGTTCCCGGCCGGCGGGGGTCAGCAGGTAACGGATGCCGTCTCCGTCGCGCCGCCGCTCGATCACCCCGGCCCTGGCCAGGTGTCGCAGCCTCTTGGACAGCAGCGCCGGCGACATCCGCGGAACGCCGCGTTGCAGTTCCGAGAACCGCCGCGAGCCCATCAGCAGCTCGCGGACCACCAGCATCGTCCACCGCTCGTCCAGCAGCTCCATCGCCTTGGCGACCGGGCAGAACTGACCGTAGCTGGCCATGCGCGATCCCTTTCGCCTGCGCACCGGAGCGTCGACCGGCACGACACCGCCGCACTACACATTCAGAACTGTTCCGCATCGTCCGCCTCGCGACAAGGTGATGCCAGCACATTCCCGTGAATTCACGGGACCCAAGGAATCGGAGGCACGCGATGACGACGACACTGCCAGGACCGTCCATGGTGTCGGTCCAGGACCAGGTTCCCGCGCTGCTCGGCCAGGTCGCCGGCTACGTCGGGCACCGCACCATCGCCATGGGGCTGCGGACCGGCCTGATCCGGGAGCTCGACACCGTGGACACGGCCGGAAGCGCGCTCTCGGCGGACGAACTCGCCGCCCGGCTGGGGCTGGACGCCGGCTACGTGGCGGTCTGGTGCCGCGCGGCGCTGGCCGCCGGGCTGTGCGAGCGGGATCCCGCCGATCCGGACCGGTACCGGCTGGCGCCGCACATGGGCACCCTGCTGCTGGACACCGGCCATCCCGGCTACCTGGGCGGCGTGTTCGAGGTGCTGGAGCGCCCGGAGGTGTTCGACCGGTTCGAGCGGCACCTGGCCGACGGCGCGCGGATGTGGTGGTCGGACTGCAGCCCGGAGTGGATCGACGGCGTCGCCGGTACCGGGGCGCCGTTCTACACCCGGCTGATTCCGGGGGGACTGGACCGCATCGCGGGCCTGCCGGACCTGCTGGCGGCCGGCTGCCGGGTGGCCGATACCGCCTGCGGCTCCGGGGCCGGACTGGTGCGCCTGGCGCAGACCTACCCGGCCTGCCGGATCGTGGGGGTGGACGGCGACCAGCATTCGCTGCGGGTGGCCGCCGAGCGGCTGCGGGCGGCGGGGATCGCCGAGCGCTGCGACCTGGTGCACAGCGCCCTGGAGGAGTTCGCGCTGGACGAGCAGGTGGCGGTGGCCATCAACAACATCTCCATGCACGAGTGCCGCAACCTCGACGCCGCCACCGACCGGATGCGCGAGGCGCTGCAACCGGGCGGCTACCTGGTGATCTCGGACTTCCCGTTCCCGGACACGGTGGCCGGTTTGCAGTCCGTGCCGGGCCGGGTGATGAGCGGCATCCAGTTCTTCGAGGCGCAGATCGACGATCAGCTGCTGCCCCGGTCGGTGTATCCGGAGCTGTTGGCCCGGCACGGTTTCGTCCAGATCGGCCAGTTCGACCTCGGCGGCGTGCACGCCGTCACACACGGGCGGGTGCCGGGTGGCGCCGGGGCCGGATGACTGCCGGCCGGGTGAGGTTGCCCGCCGGGTGAGGTTGCCGGCCGGGCCGGATGCCGTCAGCCGGCGCCGAGCGGCACGCTGGCCTCCGAGGTCAGCGCCAGGAAGGTGAACGACTCCTGGTGGTAGAGCTGGATCGTCTCGGCGTCGTGCGACAGGTAGCCGATGGACAGGTCCTGCCCGAGGTGCAACTCGTAGTCGCCGCCCCGGGTGGACAGCAGCAGCGCCCCGTCCAGCGCCGGCGCCCAGACGATCTCGCCGTCCCGCAGCAGCCGGGCCAGATGATCCAGGATCGGGTAGCCGTGGTCGGTGGTCTCGGCCACCGCGGTGTACAGCTCGGCGGACAGCAGCAGGCTGTACGGGCCGCCGACACCCTGCAGCCGCAGCGTCGATATCGCTCCGGCGACGGTGTCCGGGAGCTGGCGCACGTCGCCGGGTACCGTCACCGCCTGGTTCGAACTGCCCGGCGCGATACCGCCGATGCCGGCGGTCGGGAACCCGTGGAAGATCGCCCGGTCCTCGGCCAGCGCGATCTGCCTGACCGCGTCCTTCACCGGTTGCCAGTCGGAGTCCTTCGCGCCGCGCTCCACGTCGTCCACGGCGTCCCGGGTGACGAAGAACGGCACCCGGAGCTCCACCACGGCCTGCACCTGCCGCTGCCGGGCGCGCACCCCGTCCGCCGGATCCTCCAGCGGCACCAGGTGACCGGTGCCCACCGCCGACAGCGCCGGACCGCTGGGGCCCAGCACGTCCACCACCCGGCGCCCGGCGATCCACCGCTGGAAGGTGCGGCTGGCCTCGTCGTCGATCTCGGCCCAGGCGGCCTCCGAGATGGGGGCGAGTTCCCGGTGCAGGTTGTTCATGACAGGACCTTTCCTTTCAGGCTGCCGATGCCCAGTGAGCCGTCGGCCGGTCGTTGCCGGAGGGTCTCGGGCGGTGACGGGGCCGCCGGGGCGGCGGGCGTGCTGGTTGCGGTGCTCGTCGCCCGGGCCGGATCCTCCAGGAAGTCCACCGTCGGCACGAAGAACAGGCCGCCCGTCACCGCCGTGGAGAAGTCCAGGATGCGGTCGTAGTTGCCCGGCGGATCCCCCAGGAACATGTTCTCCAGCATCTGCTCGGTGACGGACACGTCCGCGGCGTAGCCGATGAAGTAGGTGCCGAACTCGCCGGTGCGCTCCGATCCGAACGCCAGGTTGGCCCGCAGGATGTCCCGCTCCGTGCCGTCCGGGTCGGTGATCGTGTTCAGCGCGACATGCGAGTTGGCGGGCTTGATCTCGTCGGGCATCTCGATGTCGTCGAGCTTGCTGCGCCCGATCACCCGCTCCTGCTCGGGCACCCCGACGGCCTCCCAGGCGGGCAGGTCGTGCAGGTACTTCTGCACGATCACGTAGCTGCCCCCGGCGTAGGCGGGATCCTCGTCACCGATGAACACCGCCTCGGCCGCGGCCCGGCCGGTCGGGTTCTCGGTGCCGTCCACGAACCCCAGCAGGTCGCGATTGTCGAAGTACCGGAAGGCCTGCACCTCGTCGGCGATCTCGACCCTGCCGGACAGCCGGGTCATCACCTGCCTGGTCAATTCGAAGCACAGGTCCGCCCGGCGGGCCCGCACGTGCAGCAGCAGGTCGCCGGGGGTGGCCACCGCCCGGTGCCGGTCCCCGACGAGCTCGCGGAACGGGTGCAGCCCCGCCGGGCGCGGCAGGTCGTAGAGCCGGTCCCAGAGATCCGCCCCGATCCCCACGACGCTGGTCAGCAACTCCTCGGGGTAGCGGAAGCTCACCGCGCGGGTGAGCGCCGGCAGGCCGGCCAGCAGGTCGGCGACAGCGCCCTCGGCGCCCTCGGTGCCCTTGCGCACGGTGAGCACCAGGAAGATCGCGGCCTGCGCGGGCGGCGCGAGCACGTCCTGCGGCTGCTGCGCGTCCTGCGCACCCACGCGGGCTCCCTTCCTCCGGCGGTCCCGGCGCACGATGCGCCCCTCGTCCCGCCCGTGCCGATCCTGCCACCGGCCCCGGGCGGCGGCCACGGCGGACGGTCCGCTCGCGGCCGCCGGGTGGTCATTGTCTGGGGCGCAGGCGAAGCCGGTCCATGCCGCCGTCCACGGCCAGCGTGGTTCCGGTGGTGGACCCGGACCGTGGCGAGGCCAGGTAGGCGATCGCCCCGGCAACCTCGTCGGCACTGACCAGCCTGCCGTGCGGCTGGCGGGCCTGCAGCGCGGCCCGCTCCGCGGCCGGATCGTCCGCCGCGTCCAGCAGCCTGCCCACCCAGGGGGTGTCCGCCGTCCCCGGGTTCACCGCGTTGACCCGGATGCCCTCCGGCAGCAGGTCCGCGGCCATGGCCAGGGTCAGCGACAGCACGGCGCCCTTGCTGGCCGAGTACAGCGCCCGGCTGGGCAGCCCCACGGTGGCGGCGATGGAGCAGGTGTTCACGATCGCTGCGTGCGCCGACCGCCGCAGCTCCGGCAGCGCCGCCCGGGAGACCCGGACGATGCCCAGCACGTTCACGTCCAGGACCCGGTGCCACTCCTCGTCACCGTTGTCCTCCACGCCGCCCTGCGCGCCGATGCCGGCGTTGTTCACCAGCACGTCCAGACCGCCGAGCGGGTCCACCGCGCGCTGCACCGCGGCGCGCACCGCCGCGTCGTCGGTCAGGTCGGCCTGCACGTAGACCATGCCGTCCGGGCCGGAGTCGGCGCGATCCAGCACCGCCACCTCCGCACCCTCGGCGGCCAGGTGGCGGGCGGTCGCCAGGCCGATTCCGGAGGCACCCCCGGTGACCAGCGCCCTGATGCCATCGAAACCACCCATTGATCAACCCTCCGTCGCCGCCGGTCGCACGCCATCCGCGCCCGTTGATTCAAGCAGGCACCGCGAACCGGGCTGCGAGGTGCACGGGTACCTGCGGACCGGCGGGCCACCATCGCGGAGAATGATCCCAACCAGCGGCCCACGCCCCGACGGCGCGCGCCGACCGACGAGGCGAGCACGGTAGGAGACATGGTTACCAGGCAGTGGCCCAAACCATCAGAGATCATCGAGCTGATGCACTTCCGCCGACCGGAGTGGAATCCGACCCGGCGGCGGCTGCGCGATGCGCTGACCATCTACGACCTGCGGACCATCGCCAGGCGGCGCACCCCACGCGCCCCGTTCGACTACACCGACGGCGCCGCGGAGGGCGAGCTGAGCCTGCAGCGCGCCCGCCAGGCCTTCGAGGATGTGGAGTTCCACCCGTCGATCCTGCGGGACGTGTCGAAGGTGGATACCTCCACGACGATCCTGGGCGGCACGTCGGCGCTGCCGTTCGGCATCGCACCCACCGGCTTCACCCGGCTGATGCAGACCGAGGGCGAGACCGCGGGAGCGGGCGCGGCCGCGGCGGCCGGCATCCCGTTCACCCTGTCCACCCTGGGCACCACCTCGATCGAAGGTGTCAAGGCGGCGAACCCGCACGGCCGCAACTGGTTCCAGCTGTACGTGATGCGCGAGCGCACGGTGTCCTACGACCTGACCCGGCGCGCGGCCGCGGCCGGCTTCGACACGCTGTTCTTCACCGTGGACACCCCCATCGGCGGGGCCCGGCTTCGTGACGTGCGCAGCGGCTTCTCCATCCCGCCCCAGCTGACGGTGCGCAATGTGGTCGACACCATGTGGCGGCCGGCCTGGTGGTTCAACTTCCTGACCACGCCCAAGCTGGAGTTCGCCTCGCTGACCTCCACCGGCGGCGGCACCGTTGCCGACCTGATCGACGGTGTGTTCGACCCGACCATCAACTTCGAGGACCTCAAGACCATCCGGGAGATGTGGCCCGGCAAGATCGCCGTCAAGGGCGTGCAGACGGTCGAGGACGCCAAGACCCTGGTGGGTCTGGGGGTGGATGGGATCGTGCTGTCCAACCACGGCGGCCGGCAACTGGATCGGGCGCCGATCCCGTTCCACCTGCTCCCCGAGGTGGTACGGGAGGTCGGCAAGGACGTCGAGGTGATGATCGACACCGGCATCATGAACGGCGCCGACGTTGTCGCGTCGATCGCGATGGGCGCCAGGTTCACCCTGATCGGCCGTGCCTACCTGTACGGGCTGATGGCCGGCGGCCGGCGGGGTGTGGACCGGACGATCGAGATCCTGCGCGGCGAGATCGTGCGCACCATGAAGCTGCTGCAGGTCAGCTCGATCGCCGAGCTGGAGCCCCGGCACGTCACCCAACTGGAGCGGCTGGTTCCCCGCGCGCGAACCTAGGAGCGTGGCCTCCGGGCGAGCGGTGATCTCCGTCGGTGATCAGCCCGGCGCGAGTTGCTGCTTTCCCCGCCCCGGCCGGGGCGGTGGGATCGGAGGCGTGTCCTTCAGCATCGCGCCGACGGCGACCGGGCGGGGTGGCGCCGGCATGCCCGGCAACGGCCGCCGGCCGGACATGTTCGCGGCCTCGGCGGAGGCCTATGACCGCTTCATGGGGCGATACACCCCCGATCTGGCGCGCGGCCTCGCGGATGCGGCCGGCATCGGTCCGGGCATGCGGGTGCTCGACGTCGGATGCGGACCCGGCGGCCTGACCGGCGAGCTGGCGGCCAGGGTGAGCGCGGGCAACGTCGCCGCGATCGACCCTGCCCCGCAGTTCGTCGCCGCCTGCCGCGACCGTCATCCGGGGGTGGACGCCCGCGTCGGCGTCGCCGAGCGGCTGCCCTGGCCGGACGCCACGTTCGACGGTGCGCTGTCCAGCCTGGTGATCGGTTTCGTCGACGACACCGCCCTGGCGGTGCGGGAGATGGCCAGGGTGACGCGCCCCGGCGGCGTGGTCGCGGCCTGCATGTGGGACCTGGCCGAGGGCGGCATGACGATGCTGCGCACGTTCTGGACGGCCATGGCCACGGTGGCACCCACCACCGGCGAGGGGGCGCGGGCGGGCCGGGCACGCGGCGACATCGCCGTGCTGTTTCGTGCTGCCGGGCTGGTCTCCGTCACCGATGGTGCACTGGAGTCCCGCGCCGGCTACACGGGTTTCGACGATTTCTGGGAGCCGTTCACCGGTGGCGTCGGTCCGGCCGGGCAGGCCCTCGCTGCGCTGTCCTCGGCAGACCGTGCTGCGGTGCGACAGGCCTGCCGGGGCATGCTGGACGACGGGCCGTTCAGCCTGACGGCGCGGGCCTGGTACGCGACGGGGCGGGTGGCTCCGGGCGATAGCACCCCGGGCTGATCATGGCGGTGCCGGTGACGGTGATCCGCGCCGCCCGGCTGTTCGACGGGCTGGGCGATCGGGCGGTGACGGATGCCTCCGTGATCGTCCGCGGCACCCGGATCGCCGTCGTCGAGGTCGGTGACCGGGCGCCCGACGGCACGAAGGTGCTGGACCTGGACGGCGCGACCGTTCTGGACCTGGACGGTGCGACCCTGCTGCCCGGCCTGATCGACACCCACGTGCACCTGTCGTTCGACTCCGGGCCGAACCCGGTGGCGGCGCTGGCCGGGCGGGACGACGACCAGGTGGTCGCCGCCATGGTGACCGCGGCGCGCACGGCGCTGGCCGGCGGCGTCACCACCATGCGGGACCTCGGCGACCGGGGCTACCTGTCGCTGGAGCTGCGCAGCCACGCCGACCTGCCCACCCTGCTGACCGCCGGGCCGCCGATCACCACGCCGGACGGCCACTGCCACTTCCTCGGCGGGGCGGTCGCGCCGACGGAGCCCGCCGTGCGGGACGCGGTGCGGGAACGCGCCGACCGGGGAGTCGATGCCATCAAGATCATGGCCAGCGGCGGCTTGATGACGCCCGGCAGCCGGCAGGATCTGGTGCAGTTCCCGCCCGACGTGCTGGCGGCCGCGGTCGCCGAGGCGCACCACCTCGGGCTGCCGATCACCGCGCACGCGCACGCGGTGGACGCCATCGCGGACGCCGTCCGGGCCGGCGTGGACGGCATCGAGCACGCCTCGTTCTGGACGCTGAACGGCATCAACGCCCGGCCGAGCCTGATCGAGGCGATCGCCGCGGCCGGGATCGTGATCGGGGCGACGATCGGCATGCGCCAGGTTCCGGGCCTGGCGCCGCCGCCGGAGGTGCTGCGCCGCCTGCCGGCCATGCAGGCCGTGCTGCGGGCGCTGCACCGGGCAGGTGCGTCGCTGGTGGCGGGCACGGACGCCGGCATCGCGCCCATCAAGCCGCCCGACGCCGTCCGATACGCCCCGTCAGAGCTCCAGCAGCTCGGGATGACCGCCGCGCAGGCTCTGCGCACGGTGACCTCCGTGGCGGCGGCGGTGCTGGGGCTCGGCGACCGCAAGGGGCGCCTCGCCCCCGGCTACGACGCCGACATCCTGGCGGTGGACGGCGATCCGCTCACCGATCCCGAGGCGCTGCACCGCATCCGCGCCGTCGTCTGCCGGGGGTCGCTGGTGAGGGCCGCTGGTGAGGGCCGCTGGTGAGGGCCGCTGGTGAGGGCCGCTGGTGAGGGCCGCTGGTGAGGGTCGCTGGTGAGGGTCGCTGGTGAGCGACCATCGAGCCCCGCCATGATGGACCGGTGACGCTACCCGACCTCACCGACGTCGCCGCCACCTACGCCGACGCGATCGTCGCCGCCGTCCGGCGCGAATACCCGAACGCGCCCCGGCACACCATGAACGGCCCTGGCGATGCGGTGACGCCGCGCGGCGCTCATCCGGCCTTCTACGGATGCTTCGACTGGCATTCCGCGGTGGAGATGCACTGGGCCCTGGTGCGGCTGCTGCGGACCGTTCCGGGCGTGATCGACGCGGCGGCGGTGCGCGGTGTGCTGGACGAGCACCTGACCGCCGCCAACGGGCGCGTCGAGGCCGGCTACGTCCGGGTTCGTCCGTCCTGGGAGCGACCTTACGGCTGGGGTTGGGCGCTGATGCTGGCCGACGAGCTGGAGTTCTGGGCGTCCGAGGCACCCGGCGAGCCGGGCGCCAGCTCCTGGGCGGCCGCCCTCCGCCCGCTGGCCGACGAGCTGGCCGAAGGATTCGTCGCCTGGCTGCCGACCGTGCGCTACCCGGAGCGGGTCGGCATGCACTCCAACACGGCCTTCGCGCTGGCCCGCGCACTGCCCTGGGCGCGCCGGCTGGCGCAGCGGGGCGACAGCCGGCTGCTCGCGCAGATCGAGGCCGCCGTCGACCGGCTCTACCTCGGCGACCGCGACTACCCGGCGGCGTGGGAGCCGTGCGGAGCGGACTTCCTGTCCGGGGCGCTGGCCGAGGCGGAGCTGGTGGCCGCGGTGCTGCCCGCCGACCGGTTCACCGGCTGGATCGGCGACTTCCTGCCGGACCTCGCCGAGGGTCGCCCGGCGAGCCTGTTCACCCCGGCGGTGGTCACCAACCCGACGGACGGCCAGGGGGCACACCTGCACGGGCTGAACCTGCACCGTGCCTACGGCTTCGGGCTGCTGGCCCGGCTGCTGCCGGCCGACGATCCCCGGCGGGCGGTGCTGCTGCCCGCCCGGGACGCGCATGCCGAGGCCTCGTTGCCGGCGATCGTCGGCGGGGGCTGGATGACCGAGCACTGGCTGGCGGCCTACGCCGTGTTGCTGCTCGGCCACAGGCACCGGCGCGGCGGCTGACCGGCACGCCCCGGGGCCCGCGGGGGCCCGCATCAAGGCACCGGGCGCGGTGAGGCACCGAGGGCGTCACAGCATCGGGGCCCGCGTCACGGCACCGGGGCCCGCGTCACGGCACCGGGGCCCGCGTCAGGGCGTGACCGCCCAGCGCAGCCCGGCCACCACGGCCAGGCCGGTGGCGCGGCCGACCGGGCGCACGGCGAGATCGTCGACGACCGGGAGCACGGGAACGCCCAGCAGGCCCCGGGCCCAGCCCGGCAGGGAGGCGAACGCCGCCGCGCAGAGCGCGGCGTAGGGCAGGCGCGCCACCACCGGGAGCGGCGCCGCGAGCAGGTGGCGCACCGCCTCGCGGGCCTCCGGGGT
>JBIQML010000048.1:0-14608 GCA_044463405.1 Nakamurella lactea
AACTGGAACTTCGCCATCGGGTTCGCGCTGATGATCGCCGGCCTGCTGATGACGATGCGCTGGCGGTGACGGGCATCGCAGGCGATCCCCGCGGCGGGAGACCGGCTGACGTCACCGGCCAGGCGGACGGCGTGGGTACCCGTTCCGGCCGATCCGTAAACAACACGGATGTCATTCATCCCCAATGGGGATAACCGCTGTGGACAACTACCGGGAGCCGTCGCACCGGCCCGATCGATCCGCCGGTCGTCGGCCCGATCCGGGCGGGGCCGGCGCGGGCCGTGCAGCGGCGGGCGAGTCCACCTGGGGCCCGGACCCGTGGATCAGCTCGGCCACGCTGGCGGGGATGCTGGGCGCGCTGGTCTGGCGCCTGCTCGATCACGACCCGGAGAACCGGGTGGTCGCCACCGTGCTGGTGGTGGTGTGCGCGCTGGTCACGCTGACCCTGGTCCGGATCCGGGTGCGGCTGCGGGCCGGCGCCGACGGGATCACCGTCACCGGTCCGCTGCGCAGCCGGCGCATCGCCTGGTCACGCATCCACACCATCAGCACGCCGTCCCGCGGCCGCTTCGGTCGCCGCGGCGTGCTGCTCGAGTTGGAGGTCCGGCCGCCTTCTTCGGGCACACCCGACCCCGACAGCCCCGACGACGAGTTGCTGACCTTCGGCCGGTTCGACCTGGGAACCGACCCGACCGGCGTCGGCAGGGAGTTGCTGCGCCGTAGGGCCGCGGCCGGCTGATCCCGAGACGCAGGTCACGGCTGACCCTCGGGACGGGGGTCGCATGCCCCGCCTACGCCGGCCGGCACCCGCCGCGGGCGGCGAACGTGTGCTCGCACACCAGCGGCCCGAGCGAGGCGTCCTTCACCACGATGATCACCACCAGGATCACCAGCACGGCCACGCAGGTGCCGATCTGCCACACGTTCCTGCGCACCGCCGGCGCGTAGACCATCACCGCACCCACCAGGGCGCCGGCCACCAGCCCGCCCAGGTGCGCCTGCCAGGAGATGCCCGGGATGGCGAATGTGGCGATCAGATTGATCAGGATGATCACGCCCGCCTGGCGCAGGTCCAGGTTCAGCCGCTTGAGGGTCACCAGCAGCGCGCCCATCAGCCCGAAGATGGCGCCGGAGGCGCCCGCGGAGCCGCCGTTGGCCGGCGAGAACAGCATCACCGACGCCGATCCCGCCAGCAACGACAGCAGGTAGACCGCGAGGTACCGCCACCAGCCCAGCACCCTCTCCAGGCCCAGCCCGATGAAGTACAGCGCCAGCATGTTCAGCGCGATGTGCGTGACCGACAGGTGCAGGAACCCGCTGGAGACGATCCGCCACCATTCGCCGCCGGCGACGTACATCGGCACCAGCAGCGAACCGTTGTACACGCTGGAGCCGTTGAAGTCGGTCAGCGAGCGTGCCTGCACCGCCACCAGCACGAACACCAGCACGTTGATGCCGATCAGCGTCGTGGTCACCCGCGGCTGCTGTCCGTGCACCGCGCCGGACACCGTCCTGGCCACCCGCTGGGTCGAGCGGCTCTCCGCCACGCAGGCCCGGCAGTGGAAGCCCACGCTGGCCGGGGTCAGGCACTCGGGGCAGGCCGGACGACCGCAGCGGGTGCAGTGCAGGCCGGTGGGCCGGTCCTGGTGCCAGGTGCACACCTCGGCCGGAGCGGGCGCGGAGTACCCCTGGGGCTGGTATGGGGGGACCGTCATCGGATCCTCATCGGAGGGTGACCAGGGTGCGCGGTTCGGCGGGCCCGGACGTCAGGAGCCGGCCGGCGCCTTGTCCCCGTCCTCGACGGTCACCGAGTTGATCACCACGTCGTCCTTCGGCCGGTCGCTGCGGTCGGTGGAGGTGGCCGCGATGGCGTCCACCACGTCGCGGGACGCCTGGTCGGCGACCTCACCGAAGATGGTGTGCTTGCGGTTCAGGTGCGGCGTCTTGCCCACCGTGATGAAGAACTGGCTGCCGTTGGTGCCCGGCCCGGCGTTGGCCATGGCCAGCAGGTACGGCCGGTCGAAGGCCAGTTCCGGGTGGAACTCGTCGGCGAAGGTGTAGCCGGGGCCGCCGCGGCCCGTACCGGTCGGGTCGCCGCCCTGGATCATGAAGCCGGAGATCACCCGGTGGAAGATCGACCCGTCGTAGAACGGGCCCGAGTCGGTGCCGGCGGCGTTCTGGCCCCGGTACTCCTTGCTGCCGGTGGCCAGCCCGACGAAGTTGGCCACCGTCTTGGGCGCGTGGAACGGCATCAGCTGGACGCGGATGTCGCCACGGTTGGTGTGCAGGGTTGCGTAGGTATTTCCGTAATCGGTCACGTGCGCCATCCTGCCATGCGCCCGGCACCGACCCCGCGACCCGGAGCGCCCCGCCTCCGGGCGGTGGGCGGCGCAGCGCCGATACGCACCCGCGTACACCCGGATGGCGGTGCCTGCTGCCGGGTCCCCGTCACAGGTCCAGGTTCTGCACTATCTGCTCGACCATCTGCCGCCCCTTGATGGATTGCGCCTGGTTGGAGATCGCGATGACGGCGATCCTGCCCTTGGACACCGCATAGACGGACGCGGCCTCGGGATAGCCCGGCACGCCGTCCAGGTTGCCCATGGCGCCGCCGGCCCAGCCCCCGGACAGCGCCGCCGGGTTGGACTGGCCGCGGGGGACGTGCTGGTCGACGGCCGCGGACGCCTGGGCCGCGGTCTTGGCGACCACGATCCGGGTGGTGGCCAGGTATCCACCGTCGGACCGAGTGAACACGCACACCGGATACGGCTTGGTCGCGATGATCGAAGTCTGCCCGGTGTGCTGCCCGTTGGCGTCCTTCACGGCCTCGTCCGACAGGTACGGGCAGGTGCCCGGCTCCGGCTTCGGCTCCTTGGTGGCCGGCGGCGGCCCGGCGGGTGCGGTGCTGGACCTGGTGGGGGTGGAGGTGACGGTGACGGTGGTCGCGGTGCCGGGCACGGTCACGGTGCCCACCACGGTGGTGGAGGTGATCGTGCTGGTGGAGGTGCCCACAGTCGACGTGAGGGTCGCCGGCGGCGGTGACGTGGTCGGCGCGGACGAGCCCGCCCCGGTGCACCCTGCGACCAGCACGACCAGCGCTCCCGCCATCGGCAGCACGGCGCGCAGCAGCCCGGCCGCCCCACGTCTGGCCACGGTGCCCCCTTCGCCGGGATGATCACGAGCCGGATGGGATTCTCCCCCGCCGGAGCGACCGGGCCCACCGGTCGCTGCGCATCGTCGATCGGTTTCGCCGTCACGGTAGCCGGTGACGGGTATCAACCGAGTGAGGCCGGCCCCTGCCACCAGCGCAGGTGAGGGTCGCCTAACTCGGCCGCTCCGCGGCGGTACCCTCGGGGCGAGACGGGCACCGATCGACCGGGCTGGAAAGGGGTCGGCAGATGAGCGCTGCGACGGACCACGAATCCGCACACGCCCCGGCACCGGAACGGGACGTCGAGTCCCCGTCGGCGCACGCCCGGGCCGGTGCCCGCCGCAGCACCAGCCAGCGCACGGCGCTGCTGGAGGTGCTGGCCGGCACCGAGGAATTCGTCACCGCCCAGGAACTGCACACCGCGCTGCGCGACTCGGGCACCTCGATCGGGCTGGCCACGGTCTACCGGACGCTGTCGGACCTGGTGACCGCCGGCGACGTCGACACGCTGCGCAATCCCGCGGGCGAGACGCTGTACCGGCAGTGCGTCCAGCCGGCGCACCACCATCACCTGGTGTGCCGGGTGTGCGGGCGCACCGAGGAGGTGACCGCGCCCGGGGTGGAGCGTTGGGCCAGGGCGGTGGCCGAGGAGTACGGGTTCTCCGACATCAACCACGAGGTCGAGCTGTTCGGGGTCTGCGGCGACTGCGCCACCCGCTGACCGGCCGCCCCCTCCTCCCCGAGGTAGCCCGATGTTGTCGCGACACGCCGAGGAAATCGGGCTACCTCGGACAACTTCGGGCTACCTGCACGGGTTCGGGCGTCCACCGAGGCCCGGACCGGCTGAGCCCGTTCAGTTCCGGGCGTCCCGGGCGACCAGCGCGGCATAGGCCCCGCCGGCGGCCAGCAGCTCGACGTGCGTGCCGCGCTCCACGACCCGGCCGTGGTCCATCACCACGATCTGGTCCGCGTCCCGGACGGTGGACAGCCGGTGCGCGATGGTCAGCGTGGTACGGCCGTGGGCCAGTTGCTCCAGGGCCTCCGTCACCGCCTGCTCGGTGCGGGTGTCCAGCGCGCTGGTCGCCTCGTCCAGGATCAGCACCGGCGGGTTGCGCAGGATGATCCGGGCGATCGCCAGCCGCTGCTTCTCGCCGCCGGAGAACCGGTAGCCGCGCTCGCCCACCACGGTGTCGTACCCGTCCGGCAGCGACGCGATCAGCTCGTGGATCTGCGCCGCCCTCGCCGCCGCGACCAGGTCGGCGTCGGTGGCGTCCGGCCGTGCGAAGCGCAGGTTCTCGGCGATGGAGGCGTGCAGCAGGTAGGTCTCCTGGGAGACCACCCCGACCCGGTCGGCCAGGTCCGCGAACGAGAGCTCGCGCAGGTCGACGCCGTCCAGGCGCACGGCACCGGAATCCGGGTCGTACAGCCGGGCGCCCAGGTAGCCCAGGGTGGTCTTGCCGGAGCCGGTGTGACCGACGACGGCGACGTGCCCGCCGGCCGGCACCGTCACCGACACCTCCTGCACGGCGGCCACATCGGACCCCGGGTAGCCGAAGGTGACGTCGTCGAAGACCAGCTCGCCGCGGGTGGGTCCGATCCGGCGGGGCGACGCCGGTTCGGTGATCTCCACCGGGAGGTCCAGGTACTCGAAGACGCGCCGGAACATCGCCAGCGAGGTCTGCACGTCCACCCCGGTGCGCAGCAGGGACATCATCGGCCGGAACAGCTGGCCCTGCAGGGTGGTGAAGGCCACCAGCGTCCCGATCGACACCGGCCCGGTGCCGCCGGAGATGGTGACCGCGTACGCCAGGTAGATCACCGCGGGCAGGATCGCCACCACGATGCCGATGGACGACTGCCGCCACCGGCCGGTCATCGCGGAGCGCACCTCCAGATCGGCCAGCTCCGCCGAGGAGGCGTCGAACCGCCGGATCAGCGCCCGCCCGCGCCCCATGGTCTTGGACAGCAGGATCCCCGACACGCTCAGCGACTCGGCGACCTGCGCCGACATGTCGGCCATCCGGCGCTGCCGCTCGTCGGCGATGGTGCGGCGCATCCGGCCGACCCGCCGGGAGATCAGCACGAACACCGGAACGAGCACCAGCGAGATGCAGGTCAGCCGCCAGTCCAGCGCGAGCATGGCGATCAGCGTGGCGATCACGGTGGTGCCGGAGGAGACGATGCTGGTCACGGTGCTGGTGACGGTGGCCTGCATGGAGCCGATGTCGTTGGCGATGCGGGACTGCACCTCGCCGGTACGGGTGCGGGTGTAGAAGCCCAGCGACATGCGCTGCAGGTGGGTGTAGACGGCGCTGCGCAACCTGTGCATCACGGACTGGCCGACGATGGTGGACTGCCGTGTCTGGACCACGTCGAGCACGGTGGTGACGACGGCGACGGCGACCATGCCGAGGGCCAGCAGCGCGGTGACGCCGGTCTGCCGTTGCGGCAGGCTGACGTCCAGGATGTGCCGCAGCAGGAATGGTGACGCGAGGCCGGCCAGGGCCGAGGCCACGATGAGCGCGCCGACCAGCCCGAGCCGGGCACGGTGTTCGACGAACAGCGCGGCGATGCGGCGCAGCTCGCCCGGTTGCCGGGGGGACGGCGGTGACGGGGCCGTCCGGCGACCGGCCTTCGCCGGGCCGGGCGCGGACTCGCGCCGGGCCAGGGTGTCGGTGGGGATGGCAGTGGGTTCTGGTGAGGTCATGCTGGGCGCGGTCGTCATGGGCGCCTCCTGATCGCTTACGTTGAGGTTCGATCTGCGGCTCGGGTGCCGTGCTTCGCACTCGGGCGATGCTGAGCATACCTCATAGTGAGCTAGACTCACAATAGAACCTCCGGAGGGCGGCATGACGGACGAGGTCTCGGCGGGTGAACTGGCCGACCGGCTGTTCCAGGTCGCGCATCGTCTGCGGCGCAGCACCCAGCGGGTGTTCGCCCCGCTCGGCCTGACGCCCGCCCAGGAGCGCGCGCTGCGCATCGTCACCCGGTCCGGCGGCACCGCCCGGATGGGCGAGATCGCCGCCCGGATGGGCATCGTGCCGCGGTCCGCCACCGGCCTGGTCGACCGGCTGGAGGAGGCCGGGGTGGTGCGCCGGGCGCCGGACCCGGACAACCGCCGCTCGGTGCAGGTGACGCTGGCCGAGAAGGGGGAGCGACTCCGCGAGGCCATGGCACGGGCACGCACCGACGCCGCCGAGGAACTGTTCGCGCCGCTCAGCAACCAGCAGCGCGCCGACCTGGCGGCCCTGCTGGACCTGCTGGTCGAGCCGTGAGTGAGGGCGGAGCGCGCCACCAATCAATGGCACCGAGCGAGGCTCGAAGGCAAGCACCGCCCGCCATTCGGGTCGCCGTGGTGCGCGACGAAGCCACCCTCACCATGGGCGCGGCGCTGTTCGACGAGCCGCTGGAGACCGCGTCCGCGCGACGCTTCCTGGCCGGGCCCGGGCATCATCTGCTGTTCGCCTGGCTGGACGGAAACCCGAGCCCGATCGGCATGATCAGCGGCGTCGAGATGACCCACCCCGACAAGGGCACCGAGATGTTCGTCTACGAACTCGGGGTCGCCGAGAACGCCCGGCGACGGGGCGTCGCGACCGCGCTGCTGCACGCGCTGGCCGACCTGGCCCGGGAGCGGGGGTGCTACGGCATGTGGGTCACCACGGAGCCCGACAACGAGGCCGCGCTGGCCACCTACCGGACGCTGACCGGAACCGATCCGGATCCGACCGTGACGTTCGCCTGGGAGTTCTGATCCGGCACTGGGTCACTGGGACCAAGGTGGACCCGCCCAGCCGCGCCGGCGGCCGCCCGACCGAACCGCCGCCCCCTGGATCGATCTGTTCGACCAGGCCGCGCTCTATCAACCCGTCCAGCACCAGCTCGGCCGTGCGGCTGGACAGCCCGGTGGCGCCGACCACCTTGGTCAGCGTCAGGGTCTCGCGGTCGTACAGCACCCGGGTGGTGGTGGCCTCATTGATGCGGCGCAGCAGCGAGGGATCCTTGCCGTGAATGGTCATGATCGGCTCGCAGCACTTGACATCGGCTGCCCACCGCTTCAAGTTATTAAGGGTACTGGGCGAAATTAATGACCCGCGGCCCACAAACGCACGGGGAGGGTCGATGTCGGCACAGCGCGCTGTCGATGTCGACGCGAGGCGTCACGCCACGGTCCCCGACGCCGTCACACCATCCACCGATTCGGTGAGTTTTGTGATCAATCGCGCGAACTGGGTATCTGGGTAGCGCTACGCCGTGCTGCGCGGCAGGAAGGGAGCACGAGATGAGACGACAATCGGCGGGAACCCGCCGGAGACGGTCCGTGATCCTTTCGGCGGTGGCCTGCCTGGTCGCCACCCTGGCCGCGTGCGGCGGCGAGAGTTCCTCCGGCCCCGTGGTGCTGAACTACTACACGGTGCCCACACCGCAGGCCTACCAGCAGGTTGCCCTGGACTGCGCCAAGCAGTCCGGCGGCAAGTACCGCTTCCAGATCCACAAGCTGCCGGCCAGCGCGGACGGTCAGCGCCAGCAACTCGTGCGGCGCCTCGCGGCCGGCGACTCCAGCATGGACATCTTGGGCATCGACATCACCTGGACCGCGGAGATGGCCGAGGCGGGTTGGATCGCCCCCTGGCCCAAGGATCTGACCGCCGAGGTCGAGAAGGGAACCCTGAAGTCCGCGATCGACACCGCCACCTGGAAGGGGACGCTGTACGCGGCGCCCTACGTCACCAACGTCCAGTTGCTCTGGTATCGCTCGGATCTCGTGCCGAAACCGCCCAAGACCTGGGACCAGATGATCACCATGGCGGAAGAGCTCGCCAAACAGGGTAAGCCGCACTACATCGAGATTCAGGGCGCTCAGTACGAAGGCGCCACGGTGTGGTTCAACACCCTGGTGCACAGCGCCGGCGGCACGGTGCTGAACAAGGACTCCACCGCTCCGTCGCTGGGCAAGCCGGCCCTGAAGGCACTGCAGGTGATGCACCGGCTCGCCACCTCGCCGGCGGCCGATCCGTCGCTGTCCAACCAGATGGAGGACCAGAACAGGCTGGCCATGGAGGGCGGCCGTGCCGCGTTCGAGCTGAACTGGCCGTACGTGTGGCCGTCCATGCACGACAACGACCCGGTCGTCAACGGGGTGCACCTGGCCAAGGTGTTCAAGTGGGCGCCCTACCCCACCGTGGATCCGAACGTGGAGCCGCACATCACCACCGGCGGACTCAACTTCGCCGTCAGCTCCTACTCCAAGCACCAGGAGATCGCGATGCAGGCGGCCGCCTGCATGCGCGACCGGGACAACCAATTGTTGACGGCCATCAAGGGCGGCGTCGCCCCGACCCTGGAGGATCTGTACCTGCACCCGACCAAGGAGTTCGCCGCGCAGTTCCCGTTCTACAAGGACATCTACTCCAGCCTGAAGACGGCGGTGAACCGTCCCAAGACGCCCGCCTACCAGAGCGTGTCGATCGTCATCTCACACCTGGTGTCACCGCCGCGAAACATCGATCCGCCCTCGACGCTGGCCACCATGAAGAGCCAGATATCCGATGCGCTCAACTCGAAGGGGCTGATCCCGTGAGTACCGCTGCGCAGACCGCCGCCAGGGCACCGAGCGCCACCGAACAGTCGCGGCACAAACGTGCCACGGAGGGGGCCAGGGCCGAACGCAGGCTCGGCTGGGCCCTGTGCGCACCGGCCGTGGTGGTGATGCTGCTCGTCACCGCCTACCCCATCGTGGACGCCGTCCGGCTGTCCCTGATGCGCGCGGACCTGAGGTTCCCCAACGATTCCGCCTTCATCGGGGTGCAGAATTACATCACCGTGCTGACCTCCCCCTACTGGTGGGACGCGCTGGGCGTGACGCTGGTGATCACCATCGCATCGGTGATCGTGGAGATGGTGTTCGGCATGGCCCTCGCCCTGGTGATGCACCGCACCATCTGGGGCAAGGGCGGCGTTCGCACCGCCATCCTGGTTCCCTACGGCATCGTCACGGTGGTCGCCGGGTTCAGTTGGGCGTTCGCCTGGACGCCCGGGATCGGCTACCTGGCCTCCCTGCTGCCGGACGGCAGCGCCCCGCTGACCGGCACCTGGACCGCCATCGGGCTGATCATCCTGGCGGAAATCTGGAAGACCACGCCGTTCATGGCCCTGTTGCTGCTGGCCGGCCTGGCCCTGGTGCCGGATCAGTTGCTCAACGCCGCGAAGATGGACGGCGCCTCGGCCTGGGAGCGGTTCCGCAAGGTGATGCTGCCGCTGATGAAACCCGCCATCCTGGTGGCGCTGCTGTTCCGAACGCTGGACGCGTTCCGGATATTCGACAACATCTACATCCTCACTCAGGGCTCCAACGGCACCGGATCGGTGTCGATCCTGGGCTACGACAACCTGTTCACCGCGCTGAACCTCGGCATCGGATCGGCGATCTCGGTACTCATCTTCATCTGCGTGGCGATCATCGCGTTCATCTTCATCAAGCTGTTCGGCGCAGCGGCGCCCGGCAGTGACATGGGAGGTCGGCGGTAATGGTAGCGACACCCAGACAGAAGACGGCGTGGAGCATCGCCAACATCCTGGTGATCGCCTGGTCGCTGTTCCCGGTGTGGTGGATCGTAGCGCTGAGCTTCAAGCGGCCGGGCGACATCGGCACCGACGGCGGGAGCTTCTGGCCCACCCACTGGACGTTCGCCAACTACGGCGGCATCTTCAAGACCGCCGAGTTCACCCGGGCACTGATCAACTCGATCGGCATCGCGCTGATCTCCACGGCGATCGCGGTGGTGCTGGCCACCATGGCCGCCTACGCGATCGCCCGGTTGCGCTTTCCCGGCAAGGGATTGCTGATCGGCATGAGCCTGCTGATCGCGATGTTCCCGCAGATCTCCCTGGTGAGCCCGCTGTTCTCGATCGAGCGGAGCTTCGGGCTGTTCGACACCTGGCTGGGTCTGATCATCCCGTACATGACGTTCTCGCTGCCGCTGGGCATCTACACCCTGTCGGCATTCTTCAAGGAGATCCCGTGGGACCTGGAGAAGGCCGCCAAGATGGATGGCGCCACCCCGTTCCAGGCCTTCCGCCGGGTGATCGCCCCGCTGGCGGCGCCGGGCATATTCACCACCGCCATCCTGGTATTCATCTTCTGCTGGAACGACTTCCTGTTCGCGATCTCGCTGACGTCGACCACCGCGTCCCGCACGGTGCCGGCGGCGATCGCATTCTTCACCGGCAGTTCCCAGTTCGAGCAGCCCACAGGATCGATCGCCGCCGCCGCGGTGATCATCACCATTCCGATCGTGGTATTCGTGCTGGCATTCCAGCGTCGCATCGTGTCCGGGCTGACGTCCGGTGCCGTCAAGGGTTAAGGAGCGCTGAAGCGAAATGGCCGAGATAGTTCTGGACCGCGTCACCAAGCGCTACCCGGACGGTGCGCTGGCCGTGCAGGATTTCAACCTGGAGATCGCCGACGGGGAGTTCGTGATCCTGGTCGGGCCGTCCGGGTGCGGGAAGTCCACCACGCTGAACATGATCGCCGGGCTGGAGGACATCACCTCCGGCGAGTTGCGCATCGCCGGCGAGGTGGTCAACAACAAGGCGCCCAAGGACCGGGACATCGCCATGGTGTTCCAGAACTACGCGCTGTATCCGCACCTGACCGTCCGAGAGAACATGGCGTTCCCGCTGATGCTGGCCAAGGTCGACAAGGAGACCATCCGCCGCAAGGTCGACGAGGCCGCCACGGTGCTGGAGCTGACCGAGCACCTGGATCGCAAGCCGTCGAACCTGTCCGGCGGGCAGCGCCAGCGGGTGGCCATGGGCCGCGCGATCGTCCGGGATCCCAAGGCGTTCCTGATGGACGAGCCTTTGAGCAACCTGGACGCCAAGCTGCGGGTGCAGATGCGCACCCAGGTGTCCCGGCTGCAGAAGCGGCTGGGCACCACCACGGTGTACGTCACGCACGACCAGACCGAGGCGATGACCCTGGGCGACCGGGTCGTGGTGATGCGCGGCGGCATCGTGCAGCAGGTGGGCACGCCCAAGGAGCTCTACGACACTCCGGTGAACCTGTTCGTGGCCGGGTTCATCGGCTCCCCGGCGATGAACTTCCTGCCAGCCACGATCGAGGAGGGCCGGTTGCGCACACCGATCGGTGACGTGGCGATGACCGACGAACAGCGCGCCGCGGTCGCCGAGCACAACGTCGGCCGAGACGTGATCATCGGGCTGCGCCCGGAGGACTTCGAGGACCTTGCGCTGGTGCACGACCACCGGGAGGCCGGCGGAACCTTCACCGCCACCATCGACGTGGTGGAGTCCATGGGTTCGGACGTGTACGCCTACTTCGACGTGGAGGGCAGCGGGGTCAATTCGGCGGACCTGCAGGAGGACACCGGCGGTGACGTGATCGGCGACAGCGAGCAGGTGGTGGCGCGGCTGGACCCGCAGACCACCGCCCGCGAGGGCCAGCCGCTGGAGATCTGGTTCGACAGCCGCAAGACCCACATCTTCGACCCGGCCAGCGGCACCAACGTGACCGCCCCGAGTACCGCACCGGCGGCGCGGAGCACGGCCTGATCCGAAGGGCCGAATGCGCCGCGGGACGATCACCTGGGCACCGATCCCTCCGATCGCCGGACAGCGCGCCATCCGATCCGGCACCCTTGTCCCTGGATGCCGGGCGTGCCCGGTGTCGGCGGGCGCGCTCACCCTGAGAGCTCACCGCGCCGTGGCCTCACCGGGCCGCCCGGTATCCACCCCCACGGGCCGGCGTGCCACCCTGGAGGGGCCATGCCATTCCCGATGCCGTCGTCGCCGTCCCTGAGCCCCCGTCACCGGCCTGTCGCTGCCCTGACCGCGCTGGTCGTCGCCGTGCTGATCACCGTCACCGCGTGCGGTGCCGCCACCGGCGGCACCTCCGATGCCCCGACCACCCCGCCGGCCGGCGTCACGCTGCTGACCGCCAAGGGCATTCCCGGCACCTACCTGACCGATGGCCGCGGCCGGGCGCTGTACATGTGGGACGCGGACCGGCACGGCGCCTCCACCTGCTACGACCAATGCGCGGTCGACTGGCCGCCGCTGACCATCACCGGCACGGCGACCGCCGGCCCCGGCGTGCAGGCCTCGCTGATCGGCAGCACCACCCGCTCCGACGGCACGCACCAGGTGACCTACGGCGGCTGGCCGCTGTACTACTTCGCGCCGGACACCGGGCCGGGGCAGCTCTCCGGGCAGGGCGACACCGGCTACGGCGCGGTGTGGTGGGTGATCAGCCCCGAGGGGAAGCCACTGCCGTCCGAGCCGCTGGGCACCACCAGTTGACCGGATGGCCCCCGGCGCCGCACGCGCGCCCCGCAGCAGCTTGTCGGAATGCGGGGGGATCAGCGGTTCGGACGTGTCCGGCACCGGGGTCGCGATGCGCTCGGCGGTCGCCGCACTACTGACGGCTTGCGAGCCACGGTGTCAGCGCACCAGCAGCCAGACCACGATCGCCACGACGACCACCACCAGAACGACGACCACCGGCAGCACCCACCTCGGGGCACGGCCGGCGGCCTCCCGCTGCTCGAGATCGCGCTCCTCGGCGACGAAGCGCTGGAACATCCCGGTGTCGGCGATGTGACCCTCGTCGGGCCGGTCCGGAGTGGTCATGACCGCCATTCAACAACACACCGTCGACACCCGGCCAATCACTCGCCGTCACCGCAGGTCACAAATCGGTCGCACGTCGATCACCGGCCGATCTCGGCGCGGCGGCAATTGCGTCACCGGCCGGCATGTCCCGCCCGGGGACCCCGACATTGGCACTCGAATGATCTTGAGTGCTAATGGGAACTTTATGCATGATCGGGGTGGAGGTGCCCATGAGCGAGACGGCTTCGCAGGTTGAGATCTCGCCGCTGCAGTCCCGGGGATCGCTCAGCGGATTCCTGCTGTCCGGGCGCTGGCCGGACTCGACCCTGGAATGGGTCCGGGTGCTGCTGCTGGCGGTGCGGGTCGCCGCCGTTCCCGGCCTGCTGCCCACTACCACGGTGTTCCGCGTGCTGGAGGACCTGCCGGAGGAGCCACCGCCGGACGCGGTGGGCCTGGTGATGGCGGAGGGCACCTTCGGCGACGACCGGCCGCTGACCCCGGGCCAGTTCGCCGACCCGCAGCCACCCGGCCTGATCGTGCTGCACCCGCCCTCGGAGACCCGCCCGTCGCTGCCCGAGGTCACCGACGTGGCCTCAGGTTGCGTGCTGCTGCCGGGGCTGCCATACCTCGGGCTGGAACACCGGGCGGGCTGGATCGAGGCGGACCGTGAGGGCACCGTCACGTCGATGATCTCCCGCTCGGGCATCGACCCCGGGGCGGACGCGGACACCGCCGTGCTGGCCCTGCTGATGGCCGCCTGAGCCCACGGCCCGCTGCGGCGGCGCCGGCCAGCTACCAGACCCGTTACGGCGCAGGATGCATGCCGGTCCCCTGATCCCGCCGCGGCCCGGCACGACGACCGCGGCGGCGCGGCACGGCGACCGCCGCGGCGCGGACGACGGGCGCTGCGTCGTAATCTCCGTCTGACGAGGTCGCTCGATCCGCCGAACCCACGGATGTGTCTGAACAGAGGGAACGCTCATGAAGATCGCCACGGCCGAGGTACTCGTGAGCAGCCCCGGCCGGAACTTCGTCACCCTCCGCATCACCACCGACGACGGGATCACCGGCCTCGGTGACGCCACCCTGAACGGCCGCGAACGGGCCGTCGAGGCGTACCTGCGCGAGCATGTGGTCCCGCTGCTGATCGGCCGGGACGCGCACCGCATCGAGGACACCTGGCAGTACCTGTACCGCGGGGCGTACTGGCGGCGGGGGCCGGTGACGATGGCCTCGATCGCCGCCGTGGACACCGCCCTGTGGGACATCAAGGCCAAGACCGCCGGATTGCCGTTGTACCAGTTGCTGGGCGGCCGCAGCCGGGACGGGCTGCTGGTCTACGGGCACGCCTCGGGCGCCGACCTGCCGGAACTGTTCGACTCGATCCACCACCACCTCGACGAGGGGTACCGCGCCATCCGGGTGCAGACCGGCATCCCCGGCCTGCCATCGGTGTACGGCGTGGCATCCAGCCGGAACGCCCGCGCCGGAACGAGCGCGGGAACGGACTCCCGCTACGACTACGAGCCCGCGCGCCGCAACACCGTCCCCGTCGAGGAGACCTGGGACACCCGCGCATACCTGCGGCACATCCCCGGCGTGTTCGAGGCCGTCCGCAACGAGTTCGGACCGGAGATCCCGCTGCTGCACGACGCGCACCACCGGCTCACCCCGATCCAGGCGGCCGCTCTGGGCAAGTCGCTGGAACCGTTCGACCTGTTCTGGCTGGAGGACGTCACCCCCGCGGAGAATCAGGTGGCGCTGCGCCGGGTCCGCGAGCACACCACCACCCCGCTGGCCATCGGCGAGGTGTTCAACACGATC
>JBIQML010000049.1:0-14510 GCA_044463405.1 Nakamurella lactea
GCGTCGCAGGAACTGGATCACCCATGACGAGTTCCCGTTCACCACCGTCGCCGGGCTGACCTACGACTCGGGCAACTACGAGGCGGCCACCGCCAAGGCGCTGGAGCTGTTCGGCTACGACGAGCTGCGCGCCGAGCAGCAGCGCCGCCGGGAGTCCGGCGACCCGGTGCAGCTGGGCATCGGCACCTCCACCTTCACCGAGATGTGCGGCCTGGCGCCGTCCCGGATCCTCGGCTCGCTGTCCTACGGCGCCGGCGGCTGGGAGGCGGCGTCCATCCGGATGCTGCCCACCGGCGCGGTGGAGGTGGTGACCGGAATCTCGCCGCACGGCCAGGGCCACGTCACCGGCTTCAGCCAGATCGTCGCCGACCGGTTGGGGGTGCCGTTCGAGAAGGTCAAGATCCTGCACGGCGACACCAACGTCTCCGCGAAGGGCCTGGACACCTACGGGTCCCGGTCGCTGGCGGTGGGCGGCATCGCGGTGGTCAAGGCCGCCGACAAGGTGATCGCCAAGGCCCGCACCATCGCCGCGCACCTGATGGAGGCCTCCGAGGAGGACGTGGAGTTCGACGCCGGAACCTTCACCGTCCGAGGCACCGAGACCTCGCTGGGCATCGGGGATGTCGCGCTCGCGGTGTTCACCGGACACAACCTGCCCGACGGGGTGGAGTCCACCCTGGACTCCGAGGCGGTGTTCGACCCGGAGAACTTCTCCTTCCCGCACGGCACCCATCTGTGCGCCGCGGAGGTGGATACCGAGACGGGTCGCGTGACGCTGCGCAAGTACGTGGCGGTGGACGACGTCGGCACCATCATCAACCCGCTGCTGGTGGACGGGCAGGTGCACGGCGGCCTGGCGCAGGGCATCGCCCAGGCGCTGTACGAGGAGGCCGTGTACACCGAGGACGGGCAGCTGACCTCGGGCACGTTCGTGGACTACCTGGTGCCCAGCGCGGCCGACCTGCCCTCGTACACCACCGACCGGACCGTCACCCCCTCGACCACGAACCCGTTGGGCGTCAAGGGCGTCGGCGAGGCCGGCACGATCGCCTCCACCCCCGCGGTGGTCAACGCGGTGCTGGACGCGGTGCGCCACCTGGGTGTCGCCGACATCCAGATGCCGCTCACCCCGGCCAGGGTCTGGCAGGCCCTCGATCAGGCCAGTACCAACGCTGCGAGCACGGGAGGTGCGGCATGATCCCCGCGTCGTTCGACTACACCGCCCCCAGCACGGTCACGGAGGCGCTGGCTGCCTTGGCAGAGGGCGGTGACGACGCCAAGGTGCTCGCCGGCGGCCAGTCGTTGCTGCCGGTGCTGCGGCTGCGGCTGGCCGCGCCCGCGCTGCTGGTGGACCTGGGCAGGATCGAGGAACTGCGCGGCGTCCGGATGGACGGCGACAAGGTGCTGGTCGGGTCGATGACCACGCACCACGACGTGATCGCCGACCCCTTGGTGGGCGAGCACCTGGCGCTGCTGGCCAAGACCACCGCGACGGTCGCGGACCCGCAGGTCCGCTATCGGGGCACGCTGGGCGGCGCGCTCTCGCACGCCGACCCGGCCGGGGACCTCGGCGCGGTGACGGTGGCGCTGGACGCCGAGATGCGCATCGCCGGGCCGAACGGTGAGCGCTCGGTGCCGGCGGCGGAGTTCTTCACCGACTTCTTCACCACCGCGCTCGGCGACGGCGAGATCCTGACCGGGATCGCGTTCCCGTCCTACGCCGGGTGGGGCGCACACTACGAGAAGTTCAACACCGTGGCGCAGGCATGGTCGATCGTGGCGGTCGCCGCGGCGGTGCAGGTCTCCGGAGGGTCGGTGACGGTGGCTCGGGTGGCGCTGACCAACATGGGGCCGACGCCGGTCCGGGCGACCGCCGTCGAGCAGGCGCTGGTCGGCGGTCCTGCCACCGCGGAGGCGGTACGCGCCGCGGCGCAGGCGGCCACGCAGGGCACGTCACCGGTGGACGATGCGGGCGCTCCGGCGGCCTACCGCTCGCACCTGGCGCAGGTGCTGACCTCCCGGGCGGTGCTGGCCGCCGCGGGCTGACCCGTTGACACGTTCGCTGGTCCGGTGGTCGGTTTCGGGCCCGTGACCGGCACCAACCGAGCGTTGGACCAGCGAACGCCGCGACGGCGGCGAGGTCGCTCCGGACCGCCGGCCGTCGCCGACCCGGTCAGGACACCACCGGGAACACCAGGTGGGTGACCCGGTCGCCCTGCACGCAGACCGTCGGGTTGCCCACCAGGACGTCCTCGGAGGCGAGTTCGCCGAAGAACGGCCGGTTTCCCTGGCCCATCACCACCGGCACCAGGTCGATGGCCACCAGCGCACCCAGTGACGCCACCCACCGGCGCCAGTGCTCCGCGCTCGGTGGGGTGAGATGCACCGCGAAGTCCCCCGGTCAGCGGTCCGATGAGCGGGGGATCGCTCCCGACCGGGAAGCGCAGTTCGACGCCACCGGTGGGCAGGTGGTGCTGAAGGTACGGCGCGTCTCCGGTCCGCTGCATCCTCACCGTGCGGACCAGACGGTCCAGGCCCGGCTGGGGTGCGAACTCGACGTAGGAGACGTCCACCATCGGCACGCTAGCCCGGACGTGCCGGCCATGCCGGGCTCCGAGTCGTCGGAGGCCGGTCCCCCCACCACATCGGATCAGCGGCGGGGGAGCCGCTGCCCAGCGCCGCGGTGAGCAGGGTCAGCCCGGCGATGGCGAGCAGGGCCACCCGGAAGGCATGCGGCCCCCGCGGCGACGGCGTCGAAGAACACCACCCCGATCACCGCGACCCCGAGGGCGCCTCCCACCTGCTGGGCGGTGGCCAGCACCCGGGCCGCCGCGCCGCCCCCGTCCGCCGGCACGTCGCCCATCACCTGGCCGACAGCGGGACCAGCACCAGCCCGATGCCGGCGCCCACCAGGGCCAGGCCGGCCCTCCCGTCCGGCAGGTTTCGGCGGTTCTGGGCCGGCGATACGGTGAGGCCCGATCAGCCGACTGGGAGGCGCCTGGCGCGTCGCTTGGCCCGTGCCATCTTCACCAGGTACGCCGGGCTGGGCGGCACCCAACCGAGTTGCTTGGCCGTCCCGAGGTCGTCCCGGTTCGCCCAGTGCTCGCGGATCATGCCGTCTTCGATACGGAACCAGTGCGACTGAGTCATGGCGAAGGTCTTGTCGGTCGGTGGGAAGACCGTGTCGATCCGCCCATCGTCCCTGTAGGCGGCCCACGCGGCGACGTGGCGGCCGTTCATGGTGGAGTTCACGGCCACCAGTTCGCCGTTGGTGACGGCGTGGTGGATGTCGTAGTGCAGGTCGGCGAACGCGCCGCGCAGCCACAGCGCCGTCGCGTAGAAGCCAGCGGGTCCGGCAACCCGGGAAGACGGTGGCTGGACCCGGTTCTCGTGGTCGATTGCGTGTGGGTGGTACAGAGAGTCGAAGGAGGCGCGATCGCCGTGCGCCATGGCGTGGATGCTGCGCACGGCGACGGAGATCGGATCGGCCGACACGGTGGGTGGAAGGTGGACGTTCACGGCTCCTCCAATTAGATTCAGTGACGCTGAAATGAAAGTCTGGAGTCACAGATGCCTAAAGTCAAGAGGTCCTACGACGCGTCCCGCCGACGCGCACAGGCTCGCGTGCGCCGGCTCGCCGTCATCACGGCGGCTCGCGACCTGTTCTACCGGGACGGCTTCCGGCCGACCACGATCGAGGCGATCGCGGCACGCGCAGGAGTCTCCGCCAAGAGCGTGTACCTCGGCTTCGGCAGCAAGGCGGCGTTGGCGAAAGCGGTGTTCGACATCGAGATCGCCGGTGACGACGAGCCGGTGCCGATCGCCGAACGCATCGCCGCGCGGGCGGTGCGTGACGAACCCGACGTGCGCCGCAAGGTCGCGATATTCGTCGACGGCCTGGTGAAACGGCAGGCGCGATCGGCACGGGTACAGATCCTCATCCGCGACGGCCGGCACGCCGACGAGGCGCTCGCGCCGATCTGGGCGAAACTGAATCACGAGGGTCTGGTCGGCATGACGATGCTGGGCAGGAGCCTGCTGGAGACCGAGCAGTTGCGTCCGGGCATCTGCCTGGACGAGGTGCGCGACGTGCTCTGGAACTACCTCGGCGTGGACCACTACGAACGACTGGTACTCGTCCAGGGTTGGTCCGAGGAGCGGTATGCGCGCTGGCTGACCCGGGCCATCACCAGCGCCATCTGTCCGTGACCGCGCGAGCCAGGGTCCACCTGACGGCGTGACCAGACCAGCCAAGCGTGGAGGGGCGATCGACGGCTCGCGGACCTGCAAGAGGAGTTGCTGGGATATCCCGGCGGGCTCGACCCGACGCTGCCGCCCAGCGGCGTGGTGCTGGCGCTGCAGTTCCGGCACGGCGGGACCGTGCTGTCGCTGTTCAGCATCACCGCAATCGTGGGCACCGCCACCGATGTGATGGTCGGCGAACTGGCCATCGAATGCTTCTACCCGGCCGACGCCGCGACGGCCCGGGTGCTGTCGGCGGCCGGCGAGGGCCCCGACGGCAGTTGGCGGGGAACCGCCGGGTGAGCCGCCGGGCGGTACGGCCTGCCGGCATGCCGGATGGGGGGAACGGGCGGGCGGCCGCCGGCCCGGGTGCGGGGCGGCCGGCCGTCGGTCTGGCTTCGCCGGCATTCCCTTCACCCGGCTTCACCCGATTCTGGGTGGGCGATGCGGTCTCGGTGTTCGGCACCTACGTGACATTGCTGGCGTTGCAGACGCTGGTGGTGTTGACCCTGCACGGGAACGCGCAGGAGGTGGGCTGGCTGAACTCCGTTCGCTGGTTGCCCTATCTCCTGCTGGGGCTCGTCGTCGGTGCGCTGGTGGATCGGCGCCGGAGGAGGCCGATGATGGTCGCCACCGACCTGACGCAGGCCATCCTGCTCATGTCCATCCCGCTGGCCTGGGCCACCGGAGTGTTGTCCCTGCCGCTGTTGCTGGTGATCGTCTTCCGTTACGGCACGGCGTCACTGATCAACGGCGCCGCCTCGATGTCGGTGATACCGCGCCTGGTGCCGGCCGAGCACCTGCAACGCGCCCACTCCCGCATCGACGGGGCCAACGCCGTCGCCTAGACCAGTGGGCCGGCGCTGGCCGGGCTGCTGGTCAAGCTGGTCGGCGCCCCGATCGCCGTGCTGGTCGATGCCGCGACCTACCTGTTCTTCGCCGCGATGATCGCCACCATCCGGCTGGACGAGCCGCCGCACGTGCCCGCCAGGGTGCCGAACCTGACGCGGGAGATCGGCGAGGGTCTGGGGTGGATCTACCGCACCTCGGGACTTGCCCGGCTGGCCGTCGCCACGCACATCTGGTTCGCGGCCAACGCCATCGTCGGTACCGTGCTGGCTCCCTTCGTGTTGATCACCCTGGGGCTCAGCCCGCTGGAATTCGGCATCATCACCGCGTTGGGCGGGCTCGGCGGCTTCTTCGGCGCGGCCACCACCAGTGCCGGCGGGCGGCGGCTGGGCACCGGCGGCGCGATCATCACCGCGCATCTGGCGTCCACCGCCGGAGCGGGCGTGATCGTCGTCGCCGTTCTGGGCACGCACGACTGGGCTGCGGTGGCGGTCGCCGGCGCGGGGGTGGCGCTGCACGGCTTCGGCATCGGGTTCGGCAACTCCCACGAGATGAGCTACCGCCAAGTGCTCACCCCGGACGGCTTGCAGGCCCGTACCAACACCACCATGCGCTCGTTCAACCGGGCCGTGATCGTCGCCGTGGCGCCGCTCACCGGGCTGCTGGCCAGGCACGTCGGGGCCCGGCCCACCCTGATCGTGGCGGCCGCCATCTTCGGTGCCACGGCCGCGGTCCTGGCGGCGTCGCCATTCCGCAGCGTCCGCTTGCAACCCCCCGTCGGCGCCACCGAGTGACGGCTCGGCCCCGGGGTGTAGCGTGCCGGTTCGTGCATGCCGCGCCGGATCTGCTGACGCCGCAATGGATGAGCCGGTGCCTGCAGCGGCCGATCGCATCGGCCCTCTGCCGACGGATCGGCACCGATCATGGGTTCGCCGGGACGGTGGTGCGCGTCAGACTCGCCGACGACGCCGGCCGCAGTTGGACAGTCGTGGCCAAGCTCGGACCCGACCCTGCGCTGGAGGCCGAGATCGGGTTCTACCGGCTGCTGGCCGAGATCCTCGCGGCACCCGCGCCCCGGTGTCTGTATGCGGGCAGTGGCCCCGACGGCGGGCCGCTGCTGCTGATCGAGGATCTGCGGACGGCGCGGGCGGGCGACGCGCTCGAGGGCGCTGGGGTCGACGACGTGCACGCCGTCCTCGAATCGATGAAGGACTTCTGGGCTGCCGACGGGCCCGCACCCGCGTTGACGGCGCTGCCCCGTTGGGGCAGTCCACCGCAGCGGCGGCAGGAGAACTTCCGGCGCAACTGGGCGGCCCAGCGCGAGGCGTTGCGGGACGAACTGCCCGAGGACGTCTTCCAGATGGCCGAGAGACTGTGCGACTCGCTGGCATCGGTGGTCGGCGCGCTGCATGACGCACCGGCGCACCCGGTGCACGCCGACCTGCACCTGGACAACGTGCTGTTCACCGACGACGGGCCCGTCGTGCTGGACTGGGGCTCGGTCTGTCGGGGAGCACCGGTGATAGACAGCTTCGGCTTCATCACGACATCGCTCAGCCCGGTCGACCAGCAGCGTCACTTCACTGGCCTGGTCCGCGAACTCGGTCTGGATGCGACGAGCGTGGCGAACGGCCGCAGAAGGCTACTGTGCATGCTGGCGGGCGTGATCGGTTGGCGGAACCGCGCCGAGACCGACGTCCCGCGCGAGCGTGCCCTCCGCGCTGCGGCGATCGGTGACGGGCGGCTCATCACCGCCCTGCGGCTGTGGGACGCGGCCGATGTGCTGGAGTGATCGGCCGACCTGCCGTCACACGAGGTACGCGGTTGGGACTTCGCGGGTTTGATACTGGCCTTTCCGGGCATATCGGGCGCGGAATGCGGTTTAACCCGCGAACATCGGATGGCGCGTCACTCGACCAGGTTCTCGACCGGTCACGCCGGCGCGAGTCAGTGCTGCGCGAGCGCGGCCGCCAGCCGGCCGAAGGCACGCTCCCGGGCGACCGACGGCTCGGCAGGGTCGGCGAGCACGTCCACCAGCACCGGGCACAGGCCGGAACGGGACGCGGCGACGACCACGCGACGGGCGAGATCCTCGTGCGCCGCGATGCCGTCCGCGTCGATCCGCGCTGCCCAGGCGGACAGCATGCCGGCGGTCGGCACGTCGACGGCCAGTGGGGGCGGCGTGGTGCCGACGGCGCCCGCTGCGCCGTGCCCGCCGACGGCGGCGGACGTTCCGGTGTGTCGCTGTGCGATGGCGGTGGTCATGGCCGGCTCCTCTTTGTGGTCTCACCATCGACGGTAGGCACCCGGGAGCAACAGTTCCAACGATTATTTGTGCTGGTTACGATAAGCTCTGGTTATGAAGACATCGGTCCGGCCGGACGGCCCACAGACCCCGTTGGTGGCCGCAGCGCCGCCGTCCCCGTCACCGCCCCCCAGCCGCCCGGCAGGCTCGCCAGCGCCGTCGCAGTCGCCCTCGCCATCACCGTCGCGCCCGGCGCCGGAACCGGTCCGGATCCAGGACCTGGACACCCGGCTGCTGCTGGCCTTCCGGACCGTCGCCACCGAGGGCACCTTCGGCCGTGCCGCCGCCCGGCTGGGCTACACCCAGTCCGCGGTCAGCCAGCAGATCGCCGCCCTGGAACGGACTCTCGGCGTCAGCGTGTTCGACCGGCCGGGGGGCCCGCGCCCGGTGGAGCTCACCCCGATCGGCCGGCTGATGTTCGAGCGCACCGGCGAGCTGGTGGGTGTGCTGGAGTCGATCTCCAAGGACGTGCAGCGCTACCGCTCCGGCGACCTCGGACGGGTGGACGTGGGCACCATCCAGAGCACCTCGACCGCGCTGCTGCCCGCCATCCTGCGCCGGTTGCTGGCCGAGCGACCCGGGCTGCAGACCCGGCTGGAGGAGCGGTACGAGGAGGCCGAACTGATCGAGCTTCTGCTGCATGGCGATCTGGACGTCACCTTCGTGGTCAACGGCAGCCCGCCCGGAGTCGACAGCGTCGACGTGCTGGTCGACCCGTTCGTGGTGCTGGCCCGCGCCGAGGACGTCGGCGACGGCCCGATCCCGGTCGACCGATTGTCGGAGGGGCCGCTGATCGGCCAGGTCGGTAGCACCTGCCAGGAGGTCATCGATTCCGGGCTGCGGGAGGCCGGCTGCGAACCCGACTACGTGTTCCGCAGTGCCGACAACGGCGCCGTGGTCTCCATGGTGCGCGCCGGGCTCGGCCTCGCCCTGCTGCCCCGGCTGGCCGTGCTGGACGAGCTGGACGACCCCCGGCTGGCCGTGCGGCCGCTGGAGCCGGCCATCCCGGACCGGGTGATCCGGCTCGCCTGGCGCAGCGAGCGGACCCTCTCGCCGGCCGCGCAGCGGTTCTGCGAGATCGCGGTGGAGGTGGCCGCGGAGCTGGGGCGCCGTCACCCGGTGCTGGCGCCGTCCGCCTAGCGCCGTCGCGGCCGAAAGGCCCGGCCGACGCGGCCCTCGGTGTCACCTGGTTGTGTGACAATCCAGGAGCGCCCCATCACCGCCGGGACGCCCGTGCGGGGGCGACGGCACATTCCGGTCCGTCCCGAAAGGCGTGCACCATGGACTACGCACGCCCTCCGATGACCCGATGGTCGGCACAGCTGCGCGATCGGGATCAGGAGCGGCGATTCCGCCGCTACAACCTGCCGCTGCAGCGGCGCACGGCGATCGTTGCCGTGCTCGTGATCGTGCTCGGCGACCTGGCGGTGTTCGCCTCCACCGCTGTGCTGCGGCACTCGGCCGTCTCCCCGCTGCGCTGGGCCATCCAGGGATGTGTCGCGGCCGCCGGGGTGCTGCTGGTGGTCGAACTGGTCCGCCACCACCGGCCCCGCACGCTGTTTCGCATCGTGGCGGCCGGTGGGTTGTTCCTGTCGATCGCCATCGCCGCGATGATCGCCACCGGTCCCGGCATGGGGTTTCGCGGATCGATCCTGGTGGTCGCCGGGGTCGTGGTCATCTACCTTGCCGCCCCGTTGACGCTGGTCGGCTCGACGGTCCTTGGCGTGCTGTACTCCGCCATCACCATCCCGACCTGGCTCGTGACGACCGACGCATGGACCAGCACCGACGTCCCCTACGTGCTGGCCGCCGTCCTGCTGGGTCACCTGATCATGTTCGCCGAGGCCCGCCGCTCGCAGCACGAGCGGCGGGTGCTGTACGCGCAGCGCGAGGCGCTGCGCGAGATGACCACCGCCGATCCGCTGACCGGCGTGCGCAACCGACGCTCCTTCGACCAGCAGCTGGATCGGCAGTGGCAGGCGTGGGCCGCCGGCGAGGGGCCGCTGTCCCTGCTGATGATCGACATCGATCACTTCAAGGATCTCAACGACAGCGTCGGGCACGCCGCCGGCGACCACGCTCTGCGGGCCGTCGCCGAGACCATCCGGCGCGCGCTGCCCGACGCCGGGTGCGAGGTGGCCCGGTACGGGGGTGAGGAGTTCGCCTGCCTGCTGCCGGGATGGGACCACGCCGGGGCCGTCACGATCGCGGCCACGGTGCTGCGAGCGGTCCGCGCCGAATCCATCCAGGCGCCGGGGCCACGCGGCGTCCTGACCATCAGCATCGGCGTGGCCACCGCGACCCCGGACACCGCCGCAGCGGGGGAGCTGGTCGACGCCGCCGACCAACGGCTGTACCGGGCAAAGCAGGCAGGCCGGGATTGCGTCGATGCCGGACCGCGAGACGCCGAACCGTCCCGGCGGTCGATCGACACCTGATTCACCACCGGGGGACGACCGCCTCGAACCGCGCGGGTTCGGTCGGGACCGGCACGGCGCCCCCCGCTGATCGGCCGGAAGATCTGGTGGCCGGATGCGAGGCGCTGCCGCGTCAAACCCGGTCGGAGCTACCGCTGCTCAGCCGGCCAGCGCCGGAATGACCTGGCTCTCCAGCAGATCCAGCGAGCGCGAGTCGTAGGCGGCGTCCGGCACGTAGAAGATGGCGTACGTCATGCCGGCCTCCCGCAGCTTGGTCAGGTTCGCCACCACCTGCTCGACGGTGCCGACGGCCGGCATGCCGTCGTAGCCCTGGAGTTGCCTGGCGGTCTGGTCCGCCCCGATCATTCCGGTCAGCCGGTCGACCAGCCAGGCGCGCTTGTCGTCCACCTCCTGCTGCGTCTCGCCGATCAGCACGTTGTAGTTCGACGAGCGGGTGATCTCGCCGAAGTCCCGGCCGATGTCCTCGCAGTGCGCCTGCAGCACCCGGGACTTGTGCGCGAAGGCGTCCAGGTCGCCGCCGAAGTTGCTGTACTGCGCGCGCTTCGCCGCGATCCGCAACGTCACCTTCTCCCCGCCGCCGGCGATCCACATCGGGATGCCGCCCGGCTGCAACGGCAGCGGCCGGACGATCGCGCCGTCCACCTGGTAGTGCTTGCCGTCCAGGGTGGCGGTGCCGGTGCGCCAGGCCTGCTGCATGATCTGCACGCCCTCGTCCAGCATCCCCAGTCGCACGCCGGCCCGCGGGAGGCCGTAGCCGTAGGCGCGCCACTCGCGCTCGTACCAGCCGCCGCCGATCGACATCTCGATCCGGCCGCCGGAGACATGATCGATGGTCGCTGCCACCTTGGCCAGGTAGGCGGGATTGCGGTATCCCATGCAGGTGCACATCTGGCCGAGGCGGACCCGGCTGGTGGCGGCGGCATAGGCGGCCATCAGCGTCCATGCCTCGTGGGTGGCCTCCTCGCTGGGCACCGGCGTGGTGTGGAAGTGGTCGTACACCCACACCGACTCCCAGGGGCCGGCGTCGGCCCGCTTGGCGAGGCCCGACATCACCTCCCAGTGCCGGGAGGGGTCGATGCCGGCCAGGTCCATGCGCCAGCCCTGCGGGATGAAGAATCCGAATCTCATCGTCGTCATGTCGAGCAACTTACCCAGATGCGCGATGCCCGCTGCAGGTGCCCGGCCCCGCAGCCGGCCGCACGTTTGGGCCGCTCTGCGTCACCGCCTCCCGCCGTTAGATCCGCAGATGCGGCGTATATGATCTAACGGTGACGCAATTCCGGATCAGTCAGGCTGCGCAGTTGCTGGGTGTCAGTGACGACACCGTCCGGCGGTGGATCGAGGGCGGTGCCCTCGAGTCCGGCGTGGACGACTCCGGCCGGATGGTCGTGGACGGCGCCGAACTCGCCGCCTTCGCCCGCAGTCACGCCGGAGCCGCGCCCGATCCGTCGGGGGTCGGACGCAGCGCCCGGAACCGGTTCGTGGGGCTGGTGACGGCGGTGACGACGGACACCGTGATGGCCCAGGTGGAGCTGCAGTGCGGCCCGCACCGGGTGGTGTCGCTGATCAGCTCGGAGGCCGTGCGGGAGCTCGGCCTGCAGGTCGGGTCGCTGGCCGTCGCGGTGGTCAAGGCGACCACCGTCATCGTGGAGACCCCCCAGGAGAGCTGATGCGCGGATGGGCGCGGGTCCTGGTGGCCGCGGTGGCCGCCGGGTCGATGGTGCTGGCGGGGTGCACCAGCAGTGGCGGTGACGCAACCCCGGGTTCGGCGGGGTCCGGAAGCGGCGCCTCGTCGCGGGCGTCCGGATCGTCGTCATCGGCTGCGGGGGGTTCCGGTGACGACCTGTCCGGCACGCTGACCGTCTTCGCGGCGGCGTCGCTGAAGGCCACCTTCGACCAGATCCGCACCGCCTTCATGGCCGCGCATCCGGACGTGGACTTCCCCGAGATCACCTACGACGGCTCGTCGACCCTGGTGACGCAGTTGCAGAACGGCGCCCCCGCCGACGTGTTCGCCTCGGCCGACGAGGCGAACATGGACAAGGTGCAGGACCTCGTCACCGACCGGGTGGACTTCGCCACCAACTCGCTGCAGATCGCCGTCGCTCCGGGCAATCCCAAGAAGATCAGGTCGCTCGCCGACCTGGCCGAACCCGGTGTGATCACGGTGATCTGCCAGGCCGAGGTGCCCTGCGGCGCCGCGTCGCACAAGGCGCTGGACGCCGCGGGGGTGACGCTGACGCCGGCCAGCGAGGAGCAGAACGTCACCGCGGTGCTGACCAAGGTGGCCACCGGTGACGCCGACGCGGGGCTGGTCTACCGGACCGACGTCACCTCCTCCGGCGGCACGGTCGAGGGCGTCGACTTCCCGCAGGCGTCCGAGGCGGTGAACACCTACCCGATCGCGGTGCTGAAGGACTCCACGAACTCCGCGGCGGCCCGGGCCTTCGTCGACCTCGTCACCTCCACCGAGGGCCAGAAGGTGCTGGCCAGCGTCGGTTTCGGCAAGCCGTAGTGTTCCCACCCATGGTCGCGGATCTGATGCACCGTTGTCCGGGCATATCGCCCGCAGAACGGTGCATCGCACCGGCGAGCATCGGGGGAGCGGCGCCGCGATGACCTCCGCCCGGTCCGGCACCGGCCGGGTGCCGCGTTGGCTGTACCTGCCGGCCGCGGTCGGATTCGCCTTCCTGCTGCTGCCGGTGGTCTCCCTGGTGGCGCGCGCCGATTGGTCCACCGTTCCCCGCGCGATCACCTCGCAGGCTGCGGTCAGTGCGCTGTGGCTGTCGATCCAGTGCGGCCTGGCGGCCACCGCGCTGTGCCTGGTGGTCGGCGTTCCGCTGGCGCTGGTGCTGGCCAGGCACGATTCGCCGGTGGTCCGGGTGGTGCGGGCGCTGGTGACGCTTCCGCTGGTGATGCCGCCGCTGGTCGGCGGCATCGCGCTGCTGTACCTGCTGGGCAGGTTTGGGCTGATCGGCCAGTACCTGTACCTGTGGTTCGGCATCACCATCCCGTTCCACACCGTCGCCGTGGTGCTGGCCGAGGCGTTCGTGGCCATGCCGTTCCTGGTGATCTCCGTGGAGGGCGCGCTGCGCACCGCCGGCACCCGGTACGAGGTGGTGGCCGCCACCCTGGGCGCGAGCCGGTGGACGGTGTTCCGCCGGATCACGCTGCCGCTGGTGGTGCCCGGGCTGGCGTCCGGAACGGTGCTGTGCCTGTCCCGCGCGCTGGGGGAGTTCGGTGCCACCGCGCTGTTCGCCGGCAACGCGCCCGGCGTCACTCGCACCATGCCGCTGGCGATCTACACGCTGTTCAACAGTGCGGGGGAGCAGCGGGACGCGGCGATCGCGCTGTCCCTGCTGCTGGTGGTGGTGGCCATCGCGTTCCTGCTGCTGATCCGCGGCTGGCGCCCGGAGCGTGCGACATGAGCACCGTTCGCGGGTCCCAAGCCGGATTCCCGCCCGATCGGGGCCCCGGAAGGCGGCTTTCGACCGGCGAACCCCCGGCGGACGGGGTGCGCGGCCGGCTGGATGCGCGGGTGACGGTGCGCCGCGGCGCGTTCATGCTGGACGTCGCCGTGGCGGCCGATCCCGGTGAGGTGCTGGCGGTGATCGGGCCAAACGGGGCGGGCAAGTCGACCCTGCTGTCGGTGCTGGCGGGGCTGCTGGCGCCGGAGTCCGGCAGCGTGCTGGTCGGCGGCCGGCTGTTGACCGGGGACGGTGTGCTGGTCCCGCCGGAACGCCGCCGGGTCGGGCTGATGGGCCAGGACCCGCTGCTGTTCCCGCACCTGTCGGCGGTCGAGAACATCGCGTTCGGGCCACGCTCGCAAGGGATCCCGCGGCGGCGTGCCCGGTTGGCAGCGGTCGGTTGGCTGGAGCGGCTGGGGCTGGCGGAGTTCGGAACCCGGCGGCCGGCGGAGCTCTCCGGAGGTCAGCGGCAGCGAGTGGCGCTCGCCAGGGCGCTGGCGGCCGAGCCGGACCTGTTGCTGCTGGACGAGCCGCTGGCCGCGCTGGACGCCCAGACCGCTCCGGAGATCCGCCAGGTGCTCCGGTCCCACCTGCGCGGCGCCGGCACCACCACCGTGCTGGTCACCCACGACGTGCTGGACGCCGCGACGCTGGCCGACCGGGTCGCGGTGCTCACCGGCGGCACGATCACCGACTCCGGCCCCACCGCAGGCATTCTCGCCGCGCCCCGGTCGGAGTTCGCGGCGGCGCTGGCCGGGCTGAACCTGCTCACCGGAACCGCGGGCAGCACCGCGGGCGCCGGAGCGGCGGTGACGGTGTCCGCGCCGGGTGCCTCGATCAGCGGGCTGGCCGCGGAACCGGTCACCGCCGGCGACGCGGCCGCCGTGGTGTTCCCGCCGTCGGCGGTGGCCGTCTACCTGGAACCGGTGGCCGGCAGCCCGCGGAACACCTGGCCGGCCACGGTCACCGCGCTGGAACGGGGCCCGTCGGCGATCCGGCTGCGGGCCGCCGTGGAATCGCAGCTGGATCTCGCTGCGGGAGGCCATGGTTCGCCGCGCGGCGAACGAGCGGCCGGTGACGGCGGCGCCGCCGGAGCCGGGTCGGCCGGTGACCCCGTCACCGCCGTGTCCGCCGACCTGACCGCGGCCTCGGTCGCCGAGCTGGACCTGCATCCCGGCTCGCGGGTGTTCCTGTCGGTGTAGGCGTCCG
>JBIQML010000050.1:0-14482 GCA_044463405.1 Nakamurella lactea
GTGTGCACGACGCGACGGTCGCGCGCCTCGCGATCGACGACGCGCTCCTCCGCGCCCGGCAGCATCTCGGCATCTCCCCGCTCGCCCCGCCCCCCGACGCGGGCCCCGGCCACCCCGATCCGCGACTCTCGGCCGTCGGCGCCTGAGCAATCGGCCCCCTCCCGCCGCGCCGCGCGGACCACCGCGGCACCGGACGCGGACGCCTCGAAGTTGCCGCGCTTGCGGGCGTCCGCCGCGTCGGCGCCGTGACCGCCGGACAGCGGCAGGAAGCCGATCTCCCCGGCGGCGCCGTGCGCGCCGCGGTGCAGCTTCCCGTCGATCACCAGACCCATGCCGATGCCGGTCCCCACCCAGACGAAGATGAAGCTCTGCACGCCACGGCCGTGACCGTGCGCGTGCTCGGCGAAGGCCGCGGCATCCACGTCGTTCTCGACCATCAGATCGGGACCGAACACCTCGTGCATCCTGGCCAGCACGGCCGGTGACTCCCAGCCCGGCAACCCGCCGGCCAGGTCCAGGGCGTCTCGCCGGGGGTCGTACACGCCGGGACTGCCGAGCACAGTCTGGGTCACCGCGGACCGCTCGATGCCGACCTCGGCCAGCAACCCGTCCGAGAGCGCCTCCAGGTCCGCGACCCGGCTCCGCGCGCTGGTCGCCTTCGTGCGCGCCGTCGCCCGCGCCCGGATCACACCCGCGACGTCCATCACCGCTCCGCGGATGTAGCGCCGCCCCACATCGAGCCCGACGACGTATCCGGCGCTCGGACGGACCTCGTAGAGGATGGCCGCGGGTCCGGGAACGCCGGTACGCCGCCCCGCCTCACGAACCAGGCCGGCGCGCTCGATGTTGGCCAGCGCCAGCGAGACCGTGGGCTTGGACAGCCCAGTCAGCCGGGCGAGTTCGGCGCGGGACAGCGGTCCGGACCGGCGGAGGTGGCCGATGACGACCTTCTCGTTCATCGCCCGGATCAGCTGCGGGCGGGCCGCGGAGACCCCGGTGTCGGGAGGGGCGGTTGCCGGCAGGTGCCTGTCTGTCACGGGCAGATCGTAGGTCAATTCGTAATCCTTCAAGGGTTGCCCCCACCGGATAGGAAGGGTAGTTTCCTTCCATATCGGAAGGATAGTTTCCTACTAGTTCGCGCGATCGGGTGTGCCGCGAGAGGGGACGTCGCTCATGGCGGATGCGCACGTCGTCCTCGGATTCGACTTCGGCGGCACCAAGATCGCCGCCGCGGTCTGCGACTTGGACGGCGCGCGACTCGGCTCGGTGAAGATCGACAGCGGGGCGGTGGGCGGGGCCGATGCGGTCCTGGAGCGCGGGCTGAACGCTGGTCGGGAGCTGCTGGCGAGGCTGCAACCGCATCGCGTGCTCGCGGGTGTCGGCGCCGCGACGTTCGGCATCCCGTTCGACGACCATGTCGAGCTGGCGCCGTCCATCCCCGGCTGGGAGGGTGTGGCCTTCGGCCACCGCCTGCGTCAGGCGTTCCCGGCCGTTCCGGTTCGGATGGCGACCGATGTGAAGGCGGCGGCCGCGGCCGAGGCACGCTGGGGCTCGCTGGCCGGGTGCGATCCGGGTCTGTACCTGAACCTGGGTACCGGCCTGGCCGTCGCCATCGTCATCGGCGGCGTGGTGTTGACGGGCGCGCACGGTGCGGCGGGCGAGATCGGCTACAACGTCCGCAGTGTGGACGACCTGGACCGCGCCCGACCGGGGAGGACCTCGCTGGAGGACGTCATCAGCGGCCGCGCCCTGGCCGGTTCGGTGCCCGCCGCAGACGGAGGCGTCGTCACCGCCGCCGAGCTCTTCGACCTGGCCTCGACGCGGCACGATGCCGCCGCGGTCGTGGACGGGTTCGTCCGGGAACTGGCGCTGCACGTGGCGAACCTCGCCGTCGCGGTCGATCCCGCCCGCATCGTGGTCGGCGGCGGCATGGTCCGCTCCTGGGACCAGTTGGAGCCCGGATTGCGCCGCGCACTGGACCTGGCGGTGCCGTTCCCTCCGGAACTGGTGCAGTCCGCATTCCCGTACGACGCGGCGCTGATCGGCGCCCTGGCCCTCGGCGTGGCCGCCGTGCGCGGTGGACCCGCCGCGCTGCAGACCCCGCCGATCAACCCCGATATCCATCCGGCATCAGGCAGACCGAAGAAGGTGCAACGATGAACAGACGGACAGCAACGGCCACGATCGCCATCGCGATGGCGGTGGGCCTCGCGGTGAGCGCGTGCAGCAGCGGTGGCGGCTCCTCGGCCGGATCGGCCGGATCCGGCAGCAGTGCATCCAGCGGCTCGTCGGCGTCCAGCGCGGGCGGCAGCGGCTCCGGTGGCAGCGCGTCCGGGACGAGCTCGTCGTCCGGCAGCACCGCCGGCTCGTCCACCGGCAGCGCCGGCTCGTCCACCGGGAGCGCCTCGTCGGGCGGCACGACGTCCGGATCCGGCGGCGCCGCCCACAAGCAGGGCGGCACCGTGACGATCTCCAACGAGTCGGGCGGGAACTGGACGTGCCAGTTCAACCCGTTCAACCCGGCCGTGAACCAGGAGTCGCTCGGCCTGATCTACGAGCCTCTGGTGTACGTCAACACGCTCAAGAACGGCGCGACGACTCCGATGCTGGCCTCGTCGTTCCAGTGGAGCTCGGACAAGAAGTCCGTCGAGTTCACCATCCGCAGCGGCGTCAAGTGGAGCGACGGGAAGCCGTTCTCCGCCGACGACGTCGCGTTCACCTTCAACCTGATGAAGAAGGATCCGTCGCTGGACCTGTACTCACTGTGGACCGGCGCCGGGCTGCAGAGCGTCACGGCCTCCGGCGACAAGGTCACCATGGCGTTCAAGCAGCCCGCCCAGGTCTACTTCTACGACTTCGCCGACCAGGTGGGCATCGTTCCCCAGCACATCTGGTCCCAGGGCGCCGCGGCGCAGAAGCCGGGTACCTGGCCGGACACCAACCCCGTGGGCACCGGCCCGTACACGGTCAGCCCGTGCACGCCGAACAACATCACCTACAAGGCGAACCCGAGCTACTGGATGCCCGGTGAGCCCTACATCCAGACGGTCCAGTACCCGGCGTACCTGTCCAACGCGCCGGCCAACCTCGACCTGGCCAACGGCAAGGCGCAGTGGGGCGGCCAGTACATTCCCAACATCGACAAGGCCTACGTGGCCAAGGACCAGGCGCACAACCACTACTGGTTCCCGCCGGTGACCAACGTGGAGATCATCCCGAACCTCGACCCGTCGCACAAGATCACCAGCAACGTCAAGGTGCGGCAGGCGATCGCCTACGCGCTGGATCGAAACCAGCTGTCCCAGCTCGGCGAGAGCGGCTACGAGCCGGCCGCCAACCAGACCGGCGTCGTCACGCCGACGTTCAACACCTACTTCGACCAGCAGGCGCTGGCCGGCGCCGGCTACGACAAGCCCGACCCGGCCAAGGCCAAGCAACTCCTGTCGTCCCTGGGCTACAGCACGTCGCACCCGCTGGACCTGACCATCCTGTCCATCTCCGGCTACACGGACTGGGACACCACGCTCGCGGTGGTCAAGCAGCAACTGGCCGCCGTCGGCATCAACCTGACGGTCCAGGATCTGGCCGCCCAGGCGTTCAACGACAAGCTGTTCAAGGGCAACTTCGACCTCGCCTATTACTCGGAGGCCGGCGGGCCCGCGCCGTACTACGAGCTGCGCCGGTTGCTGTACTCGAAGAACACCGCGCCGGTGGGCCAGCAGGCTGCCTCCAACTACGAGCGGTACAAGAACCCCAAGGTCGACGCGCTGTTCGACGACTACGCCACCGCCAGCCCGGATCAGCAGGTCGCCATCACCAAGAAGATCGAGGGGTACATGCTCTCCGACGTCCCGTTCATCCCGACCACGGAATCGGTGGCCTGGTACCAGTACAACACCAAGGACCTGGCCGGATGGCCGACCAAGCAGGACGCCTACGCGATGCCGGCCCCGTGGAACGTTCCGGATGACGAGCAGGTCCTGCTGCACCTGTACTCGCAGTCGGCGCAGAAGTAGCGTCGATGACGCCGGCGGGCCGGGTTCGGCACGGCTCGCCGGCGGCATCGGCACGCCGGGCCGATCGCGCGCACGCATGAGGGGCTGGTCGCAGTGAGATACCTGGCGCGACGGCTCGGCTTCTTCGTGGTCACGCTGTGGGCGGCGATGACGCTCAACTTCTTCATCCCGCACCTGATGCCCGGCAGCCCGGCCGAGACCCTGCGCTCCACGCTGGCCTCGCACGGGCGCGCCATCACCATCGCCCAGCTGGACCAGTACCTCGCCTCGTTCGGGTTCGACCCGAACCAGAACCTGCTGCAGCAGTACCTGACCTACTTGGGGGACATGGTCACCTTCCACTGGGGGGTGTCCATCGGATCCAGCCTGGGCACGCCGGTGACGACGCTCATCGGCCAGGCGCTGCCGTGGACGCTGGGCCTGGTCGGCGTGGCGACCATCCTGGCATTCGCGCTCGGCACCCTCATCGGCATCGTGGCCGGCTGGCGGCGGGGCGGGCTGTTCGACGGCGTGATGCCGCCGGTGTTCGTGGTGATGTCGGCGCTGCCGTACTTCTGGGTCGGCCTGGTCGCGATCGCGCTGTTCGCCAACGGGGCGAACGCGTTGCTGCCCAACGACGGCAACTACGCCCTCGGGATGACACCGGACCTGTCGTGGTCGTTCGTCGGAAGCGTGCTGCAGCACGCGATCCTGCCCGGTGCCACGATCGTCGTCACCACCCTGGGCGGGTGGATCCTGACCATGCGGAACAACATGATCACCACCCTGGCCGAGGACTACGTGCGCATGGCGCGTGCCAAGGGACTGCCCAACCGGCGCATCATGTTCGGCTACGCGGCCCGCAACGCCTTCCTGCCGAACCTGTCGGGATTCGCCATGTCGCTGGGGTACGTGATCGCCGGAACCATCCTGGTGGAGTACATCTTCAACTACCCCGGCGTCGGGCACATGTTCTTCGTGGCCACCACCGAGACCGACTTCCCGTTGCTGCAGGCGCTGTTCCTGCTGCTCACCCTCGCCGTGCTGATCTGCGTGCTGGTCTGCGACTTCGCGATCTTCCTGCTGGACCCGCGCGCCAGGGCGAAGGGGTAGCGGCCGATGAGCGCTTGCGCGAAGAGGGATGAGCACCGATGAGCACGCGAGAGGTGGATCCCATCGAGCCGGTCGACAGAACACCACCGGGCGACACGGCGGCGGATCCCGCGCCCGTCCCACCCGGCCGATCACGCCGGCGCCGTGGCGGCCTGATCCGCTCGATCCTGCACAACCGCAAGGCCGTGGTCGGGCTCGCGCTGTTCCTGCTGTTCTGCCTGATCGCCGCCGTTCCGCAGCTGTTCGTGCCGTGGCTGCACGGCGACCCGCAGGCCATCGGCACCGAACCGCTGCAGCAGCCGTCCGGCGAGCACTGGCTGGGCACCACGCAACTGGGGCAGGACATCTACGCCGAGCTGATCTACGGCACCCGGGAATCGCTGTTGATCGCCATCATCGCCGGCGCCGGGGCCACCATCATCTCGGTGCTGATCGGCGTGTCCGCCGCCTACCTCGGCGGGGCCGCGGACGACGGGCTCTCCCTGCTGACCGACGTGTTCCTGGTGTTGCCCGCCTTCCCGCTGATCATCGTCTTCGCCACCTACGCCGGCAAGGGCAGCCTCGCGGTGATCGTCGTCGTGCTGATCGTCACCGGCTGGGCGTACGGGTCCCGGCAGATGCGGGCGCAGGGACTCTCGCTGCGCAACAGGGAGTTCCTGGAATCCGCCCGGGTCCGCGGGGAGCGCCGCTCGTACATCATCGTCTTCGAGGTGCTGCCGACGATGACCTCGCTGATCATCGCGAACTTCCTGGGGGCCGCGCTGTACTCGGTGCTGACGGCCGCCGGGCTGCAGTTCCTGGGCCTGGGGGATCCGAACTCGTTGAGCTGGGGGACCATGCTCTACTGGGCGCAGAACCAGAGCGCGCTGCTGTCCGGGTACCCCGTGTGGGCGCTGGCCCCCGGATTCGCCGTCGCGCTGCTCGGCGTCTCCTTCGCCCTGATGAACTACGCCTTCGACGAGATCAGCAACCCCGCGCTGCGCCCGGTGCGAAGGCCGCGCCGGCAATGGACGCAGTGGAGACAGCGGCCGCAGCGAGCCCAGCAGACCCAGCGGACCGAGCAGACCCAGCGGACCCAGCGGACCCAGCGGATCCAGCGGAGGCACGATGGCTGAGTCGCCCGTTCTCGAGGTGCGCGGCCTGAGCGCCGCCTACGGCGTCGGCGCCGGCGCCGTCCGGGCCGTCGACGGCGTCGACTTCGACGTGCACGGCGGCGAGTTCGTCGGCGTGGTGGGCGAGTCCGGATGCGGCAAGTCCACCATGCTGTTCGCGATCGCGCAGCTGCTCAGCCCGCCGGCCGCGATCACCGGCGGCAGCGTGCTGTTCCACGGCACCAACCTGGTGACGCTGAGCCGCAGGCGGCTGAACGTGGCCCGCTGGCGGGACTTCTCCGTGGTGATGCAGAGCGCGATGAACGCGCTCAACCCGGTGCTCAGCATCGGCGCGCAGTTCCGGGACGTGATGGCCGCGCACCGCGAGCGGGTCGACGACGACCGGCCGGCCGAGGTGCTCCGCCTGGTCGGCGTGGACCCGATCCACCTCAAGAGCTACCCGCATCAGCTCTCCGGGGGCATGCGGCAGCGGGCCATGATCGCCATGGCGCTGCTTTTCACCCCCGAACTGGTCATCATGGACGAGCCGACGTCCGCGCTGGACGTGGTCGCGCAGCGCTCGCTGATGGTGCAGATCCGGCAGTTGCAGCGCCAGCTCGGGTTCTCGGTGCTGTTCGTCACCCACGACATGTCGCTGGTCAGCCACTTCTCGGATCGGCTGCTGGTGATGTACGCGGGGCAGATCGTCGAGATCGGCCCCACCCGCGACGTGTTCGACCGTCCGACCCATCCGTACAGCCAGGGCCTGCTGGACGCGTTCCCCTCCATCCGCGGCCCGATCGTTCCGCTGACCGGCATTCCCGGCTCACCGCCGAACCTCGCCCACCCGCCGAGCGGATGCCGGTTCCACCCGCGCTGCCCGGTGGCATTCGCCGAATGCTCGGTGACCGAACCGGAGCTGTATCCGGTGGGGCCCGTCCGATCGCGGTGCCTGTTGCACCGGACCGGGATCACCGCGGCACAGCGGGACACCGCGGCACAGCGGGACACCGCGGCACAGCGGGAGGGGGCCCCCGCGGAGGACGCGGCGGGGCAGGAGGCTGCGCGATGATCGGGACCACCGACGACACGCTGCTGCTGGAGACCCGAGGGCTGACGCGGCACTTCAAGGTCGGCGGCAACCTCGGTCGCAAGACCCTGCACGCGGTCGACGACGTGAACCTCGAGATCCGCCGCCACGAGATCATCGCGCTGGTGGGGGAGAGCGGCAGCGGCAAGAGCACCATGGCACGGCTGCTGGCGCAGGTGTACCGGCCGACCGCGGGCGAGATCTACTACCAGGGCAGGGCACTGTCCACGTTGCGGGGCCGCCGGCAGCAACTCGCCTACCGCAGCGACGTCCCGATGGTGTTCCAGGATCCGTTCGGGTCGTTGAATCCCGCCTACCGTGTCGGGCACGGAATCCTGCGGGGGATCAAGTTGCACCGCAGGGACATCGCCCGCGGCGACCGCCTCGCGGAGGCGGAGCGGGTGGTGGAGGCCGTCGGCCTGTTCCCCGCTGCGGACATCCTGCGCCGTTACCCGTACGAGCTGTCCGGCGGGCAGCGGCAACGGATCGGCTTCGCGCAGGCGCTGGCCTATCACCCGACGCTGATCCTGGCCGACGAGCCGGTCTCCATGCTGGACGCCTCCATCCGGGTGGGGTTGCTCAACGTGATGGCCAAGCTTCGCGACGAGCAGGGAGTATCGCTGCTGTACATCACCCATGACATCGCCAGCGCCCGGTATGTGGCCGACCGGATCTTCGTGATGTATGCCGGCCACGTGGTCGAGTCCGGCCCGACAGAGACGGTGCTGGCGAACCCCAAACACCCGTACACCCAGTTGCTGCTGTCCGCGGTGCCGGATCCGCGGGCACCCCTGGACGTCGACGCCGACACCGACCTCGGCGAGCCGCCCCGGGTGATCGACCCGACGCCCGGATGCCGATTCCGGTGGCGCTGCCCGCTCGCGGTCGAGCAGTGCTCACGGGTGACCCCGCTGCTGCGCACGCTCGGTCCCGACCACGAGGTGGCCTGCCACGTGGCGGAAGCGGACGATGGGTTCCCGCTCGATCCGGCGGCCGGGATGGGCGCGGCGCCGCACGACTGACGGGCGATGTCCAGGCGCGCCGGACCCGAACCTGGTGACGTCCGGAGTCGTCAGTGCAGCCGGTTCTGGGTGGCCAGCAACCCCTCGCCGACCAGCATCTCGGCCGCATCGGCGGCCTCCTCGAGCGCCACGCCCAGATCCGCGCGCTCCGCGGACGAGAAGTCCCGCAGCACGAAGTCGGCGGGGTCCATCCGGCCGGGCGGCCGGCCGATGCCGAACCGCACCCGCAGGTAGTCCTTGCTGCCGATCGCCGAACTGATCGAGCGCAGCCCGTTGTGCCCACCCTCGCCGCCGCCCTGCTTGACCCGGATCGTGCCGTACGGCAGGTCCAGCTCGTCGTGCAGCACGATCAGCGAGCCCGGCGCGATCTTGAAGAACCGCACCAGCGCCGCCACCGGGCCGCCCGAGACGTTCATGTACGAGCGGGGTTTGGCCAGCACCGCGCGCTGCCCGGCGAGCCGGCCCTCGACGACGTCGGCCCCGGACTTGTGCGAGCGGAACCGGGATCCGATTCGCGCGGCCAGCACGTCGGCGATCATCGCACCGACGTTGTGCCGGTTGCCCGCATACGTCGGGCCGGGGTTCCCCAGCCCGACGATCAGCGTCGGCTCGGCGGGCACGGCAGGGGGAACTCAGCCCTCGTCGGAGGACTCCGCGGGGGTGGCGGCCTCCTCGGTGGCGGCCTGCTCCGCGGTACCCTCCAGGCCCTCCTCGCCGCTGAGCTGCTCGGCGGTGGGAGCCACCTGGACGGCCACCACGGTGTTGTCCGGGTCGGTCACCAGCGTGGCGCCCTCGGGCAGCGTCACCTGGCCGGCGGTGATCTGGGAGCCGGCCTCGTGGCCGTCGATCGACACCTCGAGCCGGTCCGGGATGGCCAGCGCGTCCACCTCGATGGCCAGGGTGTTCAGCTCGTGCAGCACCAGGGTTCCGGGTGCGGCCTCGCCGACCAGGTGCACCGGAACCTCGACGTGCACCTTCTCGCCGCGGCGGACGGTCAGCAGGTCGACGTGCTCGAAGTAGTCCCGCAGCGGGTGGCGCACGATCGCGCGGGGCAGCGCCAGCTGCTCCTTGCCGTCGATCTGCAGGGTCAGCACGGTGTTGGCCCCGCCCTTGATGGCGCGCGCGAACTCCAGGGCCGGCAGCGACAGGTGACGGGTCTCGGAGCCGTGGCCGTACAGCACGGCGGGCACCAGGCCGGCCCGGCGGGCGCGGCGCGCGGCGCCCTTGCCGAATTCGGTGCGGGGTTGGGCGGTCAGGCGGGTCTCGGACATGATCGGTGCGTTCTCCAGGCGTGCGGCGGGTCATCGGGTGTCACGGCGGTGACGGTGCGCCGGGCAAGGACGCCGCACGGCGCGCACGGGTGTGAACCCACCGCGCCGATCACGGCTGGCCCGTCACCGCCGTACATCCGGTTTCCGGGCCGCCCTCGCCGAGGCAACCGCACCATCCTACCCGACCCTGCGGGTCGGCATGCCCATGGCGGTGACGGTGCCCGCGGGCGGCTCGGGGACCCGGGGGATCAGCCCTTGACCGCCCCGGCGGTCAGCCCGCGGACGACGTAGCGCTGAAGCGACAGGTAGAAGATCACCGGCAGCAGGGAGAAGATCACCCCGGCCGCCTGCAGCTCGAAGATCGGCACATCCTGCTGGGTGAGGAAGGTGGCGATGCCCAGCCCACCGGTGTACTGGGAGCGGTCCGTGATGAGCGCCGAGGCGAAGATGTAGTCGTTCCAGCTCAGGAAGAACGCGATCACCGCGACGGCGACCAGGCCCGGCCGGGACAGCGGCAGCAGGATCCTGCGCAGCACCCCCAGCGGCGTGCAGCCGTCCACCAGGGCGGCGTCCATCACGTCGTTGGGGACGTTGTCGTAGGACGACTTGAGGATCCAGGAACCCAGCGGCACCGAGAACGCGGCGTAGATCAACGACAGCGCCGGCAGGTTGTTGGTCCAGTGCAGCGCCCGGTAGAACTGCAACATCGGCACGACGATCATCGCCGCGGGCATCATCTGGGTGAACAGCAGCAGGAAGCCGAACACCACCTTGCCGTGCCACTGCAGCCGCCCCAGCAGGTAGGCGCCGAAGATGGCCAGGACCACGGTGATGACGACCGAGATCAGCGCGACCAGCAGCGAGTGGGTGAGCCAACTGGCGATCGGCTGGTCGGCGAACAGGGATCTGATCGCCCCGCCGTCGAAGCCGTGCAGGAACAGCGGCGGCGGGAACGACAGGGTCAGGTTCTCCGGCTGGAAGGTGGACAGCACCATCCAGTAGATGGGGAACACCGCGATGACGCAGACGATGATCACGACGATCGCGCGGACCACGGTTCCGGCCGTCTGGCGCCGGGAGCGGGGCCGCCGCGGGATGACCGCGGACGAGGGCGTGGGATTGCCGACAGCGGTCACCATTGCGGCCGCCTTTCGTGGTCGGCCAGGGCGGGAAGCGTCGTCGCGTTCATCGCGAGTTCACGATCCGTCGTTCGATCACGATGAACAGCCCGGTGCCGATCAGCGAGAGCACCAGGCCGATCACCGCGAACGCGCTCGCGTAGCTGTAGTTGAAGAACTGGAACGCCTCGTTGTAGACCAGCAGCGACAGGGTCGTGGTGCTATTGCCGGGACCGCCGCCGGTGGTCAGGTAGATCAGCGAGAAGGTCTGCAGCGAGTAGATGAACGCCAGCACCGCCAGCAGGCACAGGGTGGGGGTGATGGACGGCAGCACCACGTGCCGGAACCGCCGGAGGGCTCCGGCGCCGTCGGCCTTGGCGGCCTCGATCAGATCGTCCGGCACGGCCTGCAGGGCCGACAGCGTGATCAGCGCGTAGAACGGGAATCCCTTCCACACGGTGATCGTCACCACCGAGAAGAAGGCGACGTGCGGGTCGGTCAGCCAGGCGACATGGTCGGACAGGCCGAACCAGCTGATGATCCGGTTGAAGACGCCGAAGTTCGGGTCCATCATCAGCAGGAAGGTCAGCACGGTCGGGATGTCGGGCATCGCCCACGGCATCGCCAGCACGCCGCGGGCGATGGTGCGCCCGCGGAAGGACCAGTTGAGCAGCAGCGCGATCAGCAGTCCCACCAGGAGCACGAGAACCAGCACCAGCAGCGTGAACTCGAGCGTGGTGCGGACCACGTCCCAGAAGACCGTGTCGCGGAACATCTGGGTGTAGTTGTCGGTGGTGTAGGTCCCGGCCTTGCCCATCCGCTGGCTCTGGAACGAGGTGAAGATCCCCTTGATGATCGGGTAGATCACGAAGGCGCCCTCGAAGGCGAGGATCGGCACCACCAGGGCGTACGGCAGCCACGCCCAGGGCTTGGGGCGACGGCGACGCGCGGGTGACGCGCGACCGGAGGTCCCGATCACCGCGCCACCCGCGCCCGCTGTCTGCGTCACCGCCATCGTCGAGTGAGGTCCCGCCCGCTAGATCTGCGGGCCCAGTTCCTGCTGGGCCTGCTGCTGCGCCTGCGCCAGCGCGTCCTCGATGCTCGCGCCGCCGGAGACGGCGTTGGACACCGCCTTGCAGATGATCTGGCCGATCTGGGCGTAGACGAAGGTGTAGTCGCCCAGGATGTCGAACTCGCCGACGTAGTTCGTCTTGAGGTAGCCGGACATCCACGGTGTGGTGTCCAGGTACGTCTGGTACTTCGGCTCGAAGTCGCCGAAGTTGCTGAACGGGATGATCGGGTAGCCGTTCGCCGTGGTCACGTCGTAGAGCGTCTTCGGCGTGATCATGAACTTGACCAGTTCCTGGGCCGCCTGCTGGTTCTTGGAGCTCTTGAGCACGACCACCGGGTGCAGCCGGGCGATGGCCTTGTTGCCCGGCCACGGCGGCGGCGCGCTGCGCAGGTTCGGGTACAGCTTCGGCGCCAGCTTCTTCAGCGAGTTCAGGCCGGCCGCCACGTTCATGTTCATCGCGATCCGGTCGGAGTACCACAGCTTCTGGATGGCGGCTTCGGAACTGCCCTTGGGGCCGCCCTCGGTCAGCAGCTGCATCCAGTACTTCATTGACTTGACCACGGGTTCGGAGGTGAACTGCAGGTCCTTGCCCTTGGCCCAGGCGCCGTCGTAGGCCAGCGGGAAGTTCTGCAGCTGGTTCCACCAGTCGGCCTGGTCCGCGACGCTGTTGAGCAGGAAGACGCCGTACTGCTTCGGGGGATCGGTCAGCGCCTTGGCCTGGGTGAGCCACTCGTCCAGGCTCGCGGGCGGTGCGTCGAATCCGCCCTCCTTGAGCAGCCTCTGGTCGTAGGTGATGGCGAACGGCACGTCGATGATGCCGAGCCCGTACAGCTGCTTGTCCTTCTCGAACTGCTCGTGGGCCGGAATCGGCTTGAGCTTGAGGTCCTCGGCGATGGAGCCCAGCGGCAGGCACATGTCGAACTTGTTGATCAGCGCCGAGGCCAGTTCCGGCGGGCACATCACCACGTCCGCGTCGATCCCGCCGGCCTGCGCCTGGGCGATCACGTTCTGGTCGTAGGTGGCGAACGGCCACCCGGTCCAGGTCACCTTGATGTTCGGGTTGGCCGCGGTGAAGTCGCTGATCACCTTGTCCCAGGCATCCTTCTCGGCCTGCTCGAACTGCTCCCAGGACATCAGCTTCAGCGTGACGCTGCCGCCGCCCGAGGAGGATGTCGACGCACCGCCGGACGGGGCGGAGGCCGAACCGCTGCCTCCGGCCGAACCGCCGGAGCTGCCCGATCCGCCCGATCCGCCCGAGCTCGCAGACTGTGCCGAGCCGCTTCCGCCGTTACCGCCTGCGGAATCGCTGCCACAGGCGGCCAGCAGGGCCGAGCTGGCTCCGGCCGCGATGGCGCCGCCGGCGGCGTGCAGGAATCCTCGGCGGGAGAGCGACGGTCGCCGCCGGGCCTCGATGCCGGAACCCGTCGGGTCGGCCTCGGGTACCTGCGCGGAACCGCTGTCGATGTTGTGAACCATGACTTCCCCTCTGGGTTGAGGAGGCGGGCCGTGATGCCCGTCTGGGTATTGGGGTCTCCGATCGCGACGGCGCACGGACCCTCGCGACCGGACGTTCACCGAGGTGCTCGGTGCCAAGCCATTCGCACGGTTTCTAGCGATCCCAAGAATGCTCCGACGCTGGTCAACTGTCAACTGTCAGGTTGTTTTTTTATCCGGCGAAGGCGCGCGCGGGCAGGCCCGTCACGCCCGGACGCGCCAGGTAGGTGGTCCCGGAGTCCGGCTGCGCCTGCATGTCGGCGCGGATCTGGCTGGTGGTGATGTACAGCGTGTCCAGGTCGTCCCCACCGAAGGTGGCGGCCGTGACGCCCTTCACCGGAAGCTCCACGATGCCGTCGTTCTGCGCGCTGCCGGGGGCGTAACGGCGCACCGCGTGGCCGTCGAACAGCGCCACCCAGACCCCGCCCTCGGAGTCCACCGTCAGCCCGTCGGGATTGCCGTGCTCGGCGGGGACGTCGACGAACCGGCGACGGTCGTGCAGGCCGGTGACGGGGTCGTAGTCGAAGACGTCGACGGCGTGCGTGGCCGTATCGATGTAGTAGGCCAGCGTGCCGTCCGGGGAGAACTCGAAACCGTTGGAGGTGGTGACGCTCTGGATCTGTACCCGGACGCTGCCGTCGGGATCCAGTCGCCAGACCGTGCCGGCGTCGGGTGACTCGTCGTAGGCCATCGATCCGCAGTAGAACCGGCCGTCGGGGTCGCATCCGCCCTCGTTCAGGCGCACGGTCTCCGGCTGGTCCAGCACCGCCACGGTGCGCAGGTTCGCGAGATCGCCGTCGCTGACGGCGAAGCGATCCTTCAAGGCGAGGATCGCGCCGCCCGCGCTGCGCGGACGGATCACCGCCGCCACCTCACCCACGTGCTCGCGGGTGATCTCCCCGGTGGACCGGTCCAGCGACATCACGTCCCCGGCCAGCATGTCCACCCAGCGCAGGCCGCCCCAGCCGGGCCACCAGCACGGCCCCTCTCCGTGGTAGCACTGCGATCCGGGCACCGCCTCGACATCACTCACGACTTGCCTCCTCCATCCGGTTGCCGCGTCGCGCGCAGCCTGGCTACTATTGTTGACACTTAACAGTCTTGGGGGTATTCGTGAACTCGCCCGACCGGCCCGTCCACCCGTTCGTCGCGGCGTCCCGTGTGGGCGTGCGATTCGCCACGGCGGGCGGCCCGATCCGGTCCGCCGACGAGCTGG
>JBIQML010000051.1:0-14414 GCA_044463405.1 Nakamurella lactea
GCGCCAACGCGCCAGGATCCGGAGCGCTGATGGTGACGGATGTCAGTTGCAGTCGGGGCGACATGTCGGCAGCCTCCCGCCCATGGCTCGGCGCGTCGACCTGCCTGTATCGGTTGTCGATCGAACTGCGGCGACAGGGCGGATCCGCGCCGACGAGTGTGCGACCGGCGCGAGGGTCTGGCCGGCGCCGTTCGCACTCTCCGGTGCCCATGTCTCGGCGCCCCGCTGGCGCTTGGCGGCAGCACTCCTGCCAGACCCCCCCGGGCTCCTGCCGGGCACCGGCCCGCGCTGTCGGGTTCGCCGGTGGGCGTTCGTAGCAGGAGTGCGGGCCGAAGACCATGATGGTTCCTCGGCGGCGTCTATTGGAGAAAGGATGTCTCATGAAGATCACCAACCTGGGCCAGGCGGATGGACTGCCTCCGGTCGATTGGACCGCCATCGTGGACAATCTCGATGCGGGGTCGGTGCCGGCACCGGACGCGATGAACTCGCGCACGACATGGTTGGCCACCATCAATGAAGACGGGAGCCCGCACGTGACCGCGGTCGGCGCGCTTTGGTTCGACGGCACATTCTGGTTTCAGACCGGGGTAGGTACTCGAAAGGCACGCAATGTCGCCCGCGACCCGCGGTGCACAATCGCGATCTCGATCCGCGACGCGGACCTTGTGTGGGAGGGCACCTCCGCGCGGGTGACCGAGCCGAGGGTGCTCGCACAAGTAGCGAAGGCATGGGCAGAGGGCGGCTGGCCGGCCGAGCCAGACGACAGCGGCTCGGGCATCACCGCCCCGTTCAACGCGCCGTCGCAAGGACCGCCGCCGTGGAACGTTTACCGCATCGAGCCGCACTCGGCGGTGGTGACGTTGGGCGCGGAGCCGGGGGGCCTGACGCGCTTCACGTTCTGATACCGACGTGAGCAGATCAGCCCGGCAACGCTCAGGCCACCGTCACCGCTGGCGACCCGTCGCCGCGGTCAGTCCACCCCCACCACCGAGCGGCGGGATGAACAGCCCATCCCGGCAAGGGCTACGCCATCCCCGTTTGAGGAACGGTCAGCGGTGCTGGCCGGGTCGCCGGCACGATCACTGGAACAGTCGATCTTGGGCTTCCCGTGTGCTCGACCGCTCCCGGCCACAACGACGGCGTCCGGTAGCCGATCGACAATCGGAACCGTTGGGGTGCGTTCGGCTCCGTCACTCAAAGGTTCTCGTATACGTGACGCCGATGGGCGATCTCCACGACCAGGACGAGTACTTGGTCGTCATCGGTGGTGGTGAGTATCCGGTAATTGCCGACGCGATAGCGCCAGAACTCCTCGTGGACGAGCTTCTTGCCGAGTTGACGCGGGTTGTCCAAGCGGGCGAGCTTCTGCTCGAGGAATGCGCGGATCCGTCGGGCGATGGCCGGATCAAGTTTGGCGACCTGTTTGGCAGCTCGGGGGGTTAGTCGGACCGCGTAGGTCACGCGGGCCACGCCACATCTGCGAGGTCGATCGCGTCATCGTCGGACTGGAGGAACTCCTCCAACGCATCCTTGGCCAGCAGGTAGTCCTCGTTCTCGTCCAGGTACTGGGCAAGTGCTTCCGTCGCGTAGAACGTCCTCGTGCGACCCGTGCGGGCGGCCAGGTACCGCAGGCGGGCGTCCGTCTCGTCATCGACGCGGATGTTGATCTGCGGCATCCCGACCCCTCCTTCGTTGGCGCTATACAAGTGTAGCAGCAGATTGCCGAGGCTCCCAACAGTCACAATGCACACTCTGGCCACCGACACCGGCAGCAGACCAGGTCCAGTCGCGTCGCCTTGCGATCGTCAATTGACGAACCACAACCAGGACGGCGCAGATGAACGGTGCTGCGTCGTGTGCGGAGAACGCTCGGCGTCCGTATGGGTCGTCCGGACCTGCGTTCCGGGACCGGGGCGCTCTACGGAACGACATATGTGCGCATGGTGTCTCGGTGCGGCTTGGACGGGATCGGGTTCACGACGCTGCGCGGAATCCACGCTCCCGGCCCTGGACGACCCCGGGCCGGATGGGGCAATTCCAACGGCGAATCACCGAGACTGATGATCAGCCACCGGATTCGGCGCGGTACTGGGACGGGGTGAAGCCCAGCACGTCCCGGAACTCTCGGGTCAGGTGCGCGTGATCGGCGTAGCCGTGCTCGGCGGCCACCGTCGCCAGATCCGCGCTGGGGTTCCGACGAACCACGTCGGCCGCGTCCTGCAGGCGTCGGCGGCGGATCATGGCGCTGGGGGACAGGCCGATGTGGGTCCGGGCCAGCCGCTGCAACGTCCGCGGCGACACCGCCAGCGCGCGCGCCACCTCATCGACCGTGCGCACCGGTAGGCCCTCCACCAGGTCCTGCATCCGGTTGGCCAGAAGCCCGTCGTCGGTGACCGCCCCTCGCAGGCCGCGCAGGGCATCCTCCACCGCGGCAACGGCATCGGCGACGTCGCCGCGGGACATGGCGGCGGTGACGGCGTCCCGCAGGTCGCCGATGTCCGCGGTATCCACCGTCACCTCCCTGTCCACCAGGTCGGCGACGGACACCGGTTCACCGGTAATCCCCGCCGACAGCAGAGCCGGGCCGGCCGCCGGGCGAAGCAGCGCACCCACCGCCCAGCCACGGCCGGACAGGTCGCGATGGGACGCCCGCGTGGTCGGCCCGGCCAGGGTCACGGTATGAGGTTCGACGACCAGGTTGCAGGCCGGATAGCCCAGCACGATCTGCCGCTCGGTCCGTCCGGCCGGCAGGTCCCACAGCGGGATCCAGTAGTGACGGACCAGGTCCGCGACGTCCTCGCCCGGCGGCAGTCGGGTGATCCGCACGCTGTCGCGGGGATTGATCAGGTGGCCCTTCGAGGTCGGGAACGGGCTCATGCACGGAGTCTAGGAACGGCGCCCGACAACCTGGCGCGAATGTTCAAGCGCACCGCATCGGCCCCGACCTACCGTCACCACCATGAGCACACCAACAGGCACTCGGGCCGCCCACGGCGCCCACACCGACCACGGCACCCCCAAGGGGTGCACCACGCTGACCCCGTTCCTGTCCGTCACCTCGGCCGGCGATGCCATCGCCTTCTACACCGAGGTGTTCGACGCGACGCTGCTGTACAGCACGACGATGCCGGGGCCGGACGGCACCGACCAGATCGCCCATGCGGTGCTGGACTTCGGCAATGGGCGACTCGAACTCGGCGAGCCCAATCCGGCCTTCCACCTGGCACGGCTGTCCGGCAGCGACGACGTCGTCTACTCGATGGGGCTGTACTGCTCCGATGTGGACGCGGTGGTGCAGCGCGCCGTCGAGCGCGGTGCCACGGTCCGCGAGCCCGTCACCGACTTCGTCTCCGGCGACCGGTTCGCCTCGATCCGGGACCCGTTCGGGGTGCGCTGGTCGGTGATGACGCGCATCGAAGACATCACCGACGACGAGAGCGCCCGCAGGGTCACCGAATGGGCGGCCTCGCTGTCCGGGTGACGTCACGCGCGGGCCGGACGGCCGGGGACCGGGACAGGGGCGTCGGACGATAGGGTCAGCCCCATGTTCGATCGTCACCTGTTCGGCCCCGGTCCGTCCAACCTGTACCCGGAGGCCATCGCCGGCGCATCTGCGCCCATCCTCGGCCACCTGGATCCGGGATTCCTGGACATCCTGGACTCCGCGTGCGACGGCCTGCGGACGGTGTTCGGCACCGAGAACCGGCGCACGCTGCCGCTGTCCGCGACCGGCTCGGCCGGCATGGAGGCGTCGTTCGTCAACACGGTGCACGACGGTGACGTGGTCGTCGTCGGCGTGAACGGGTTGTTCGGCGAGCGCATGTGCGACGTGGCGGAGCGGTGCGGCGCCCGGGTGGTGCGGGTCGACCACGAGTGGGGCACCCCGATCGACGCCGGGCGGATGGCCGCCGCGCACCCGAATCCCGCCATCATGGCCGCGGTGCACGCCGAGACCTCCACGGGCGTGCGGTCCGACATCGCCGCGCTGGGCGAGGTCAAGGGCGACGCCCTGCTGCTGGTCGACATGGTGACCTCCATCGGCGGCATCGAGATCCAGGCCGACGCCTGGGGCGTCGACGTGGCCTACGCGGGCAGCCAGAAGTGCCTGGGCGTCGCACCCGGCCTGGCGCCGTTCACCATCAACGACCGCGCATTCGAGCGCCGCGTGCCGCACCCTCGGTCCTGGTACCTGGACCTGGGGCTGCTCGGCGGATACGTGGGCGAGGCATCGCGCCAGGTGCGGCGTACCTATCACCACACGGCCCCCACCACGATGATCGCCAGCCTGGAGGCGTCGCTGCGCGGCATCCTGGACGAGGGGCTGGAGAAGGTGTTCGCCCGGCACGCCGAGACCGGCCGGATCCTCACCGAGGGACTGGCCGAGATGGGCCTGGAGCTGTTCGCCGCGGAGGGATACCGGCTTCCGGAACTGACCACCGTGAAGGTGCCCGAGGACGTGGATTCAGCGGAGGTGCGGCGCTACCTGCTCGAGCAGCACAACGTCGAGATCGGTGCCGGTGTCGGGAAATACGCCTCCAGCGTGTGGCGCATCGGCATGATGGGGCACAACGCCCGGCCGGACCGGGCGCTGCTGATGCTGGCCACCCTGAAGGACGCGCTGCAGCACGTCCGGCAGGGCTGAGCCGCCCCCATACCGGCAGGGCTGAGCCGCCACCCCCTAACGGAAGGGCTGAGCCGCCCCCCGTACCGGGGCGCTCGGTCTTCGCCGGGCATACCGTCCGGGTCCGCGGGCGCACCCGGCGCCTCACAGCTCCCGGTAGTACTGCCGGCACACGTACACCCGCCGGAATCGTTGCCGCATCGAGGTTTCCAGCTCGATCGGGGCGTGCGCGAACGCCGCCACCGGCCCGGTGAGCCCCTCGGGGCAGCGGAAGCCGTCCTCGGGCTCGTCGCACGACTTGTAGACGTGCAGGTACCGGTGCCGCTCGGAGAAGCCCCGCGCCCGGTACCAGGAGTTCGCCGCGGGATCCTCCCGGGTCCAGGCGTCGATGGACCCGACCCCGGCCGGCAGCGCCGCCAGCGCCGTGTCCAGCAGGGCGCTGGCCAGCCCGCGGCGCTGCGCGTCCGGGTGCACGGCGATGGAGTCGATGGTGGCGGCCGCGCCGTCGACCGTGACGTCGATCAGCCCGAGGACCTCGTCACCGCCGGGACGGGTCTCCGTCCGCCGGGTCGGCGTCCGGTCCGTCGCGAACCGCGACCAGCGCCACCGCCAGGTCGTCGCCGGCGGGCCGGGTGACGAACACGTCGTCGTAGTAGCAGGTGCCGGCGAAGCTGAGCAGCCGGCAGCGCAGCCAGCGCCTCTCGTCGGCGGGCCGGTAGCGGCGGATGAGCATGCGGATCCGTTCTGTCGGAAAGGAGTCGCTATCGGTCACCGCGGCATCGCGTGAGGCACGGGGTGACCGGCCGGGTGGGGTCGCTCCGATCAGCGGATCATGGGAGCAGGGTACCGGAGCCGTTCCGAGCCGGCGGCCGGCTGCCGACACGCCCGTGTGTGGGTTTGCACGGCACCCGGGGAACCTGCCATCGTGTGTCCGGTGCCCGCCCCGATGACGAGCGATGTCCCCACCGTCGCCGGCGCCCTGGGGGCGCTGAGCGGCATGTCCCCGGCCGCGTACCTGGCGCTGGTGGTGGCCCTGAGCGTGGCCTGCCAGTGGGTCGCGTGGCGGCTGCGGATGCCGTCCATCCTGCTGCTGCTCGTGGTGGGCTTCGGCATCGGCCAGGTCGTCCGTGCCGAGGACGTGCTCGGGCGCGACATGCTGTTCGACGGGGTCAGCCTGCTGGTCGGCATCATCCTGTTCGAGGGCAGCATGTCGCTGCGGCTCAAGCAGCTTCGAGGGCTGCGGCGACCGGTGCGGCGGTTGTGCAGCCTGACGGTGGTGCTGGCCTGCGTGATGATCACCGCGGCGGCGTGGGCGCTCGGGTTCGACCTGCGGGTGGCGCTGCTGATCGGCGCCATCCTGGTGGTGACGGGACCTACCGTGATCAACCCGATCCTGCGCTCGCTGCGCCCCACCCGACGGGTGTCCTCGCTGCTGCGCTGGGAGGGCATCGTGGTGGACCCGATCGGGGCCGTGCTGGCCCTGCTGGTCTTCCGGGCGGTGGTGGCCGGCGAACCGGGGCGGGCGCTGACGTCGGTGCTGCTGGCGCTGGGCCGCACCCTGGGCATCGGGTTCGCCATCGCGCTGCTGCTCGGCGTGCTGCTGGAGACCCTGATGCGCCGGCGGGCCATCCCGGAGTTCCTGCACGGCGCGGTGTTCCTGGCGGCGGCCATCGGGGCGCTGGTGGCCTCCAACGCGCTGCAACCGGAGAGCGGGCTGCTGACGGTCACGGTGCTGGGCATCTACCTGGGCAACCGGCCCAAGCTGCACCTGGAGCAGGTGGCCGAGTTCTCCGAGCACCTGCAGGTGCTCTTCGTGGGCGCGCTGTTCATCGTGCTGGCCGGCCGCGTCACGCCGTCCGAACTGGTGGCGGTGGCGCCGACCGCGGGGCTGTTCCTGGCCGCGCTGGTGCTGCTGGTGCGGCCGATCAGCGTGCTGATCGGGTTGTGGGGAACCAAGGTCAGCCGGCGCGAGCGCACCCTGCTGGCATGCATGGCCCCGCGCGGTGTGGTCGCGGCCGCGGTGACGAGCATCTTCGCGCTGAGCTTCGGTCAGGCCGCCCAGCAGTTGACCGAGCGGGCCGCGGGCGCCGTCGGAGCAGACCGGGAGGGACTGCTGGCGCAGGCCAAGGACCTGTCCGTGCTGGCCGCCCAGGCGGAGAAGATGGTGCCGCTGGTATTCCTGGTGATCGTCGCCACGGTGGCCATCTACGGGCTCGGGGTGCATCCGCTGGCCGAGCGGTTGGGACTGGCCTCGGCCAACCCGCAGGGCGTGCTGTTCGTCGGGGTGAACAGCTGGGTGGTGGACGCCGCGGTGCTGCTGCGGGAGGCCGACATACCGGTGCTGATCGTGGCCCGCAACAGCGCCACCCTGGCCCCTGCCCGGCGGGCCGGGCTGGCCACCGTCACCGCCAACATCCTGTCCGAGTTCGCGGTGAAGGACCTGGACGTCTCCGGGATCGGGCATTTCATCGCGTGCACCGCAGAGGACGAGGTCAATGCCACCGCGGCGCGGCAGTTCGCGCGAGTCTTCGGCGGCGCCAACACCTATCAGCTGCATCGTGACGGCTACACGGTGGGCACCGGTGACGAGCGCCGGGACACCGCCAGGCACCTGTCGGCGCGCTACGCGTTCAACCCGCCGCTGTCCCGCGCCGAACTCGACCGGCGGGTGGCCGGCGGCATGGCGGTGACGAGGATCGACCTGGCTGCGGAGTTCACCCTGGAGGACTTCCGGCAGCGGTTCGGCGAGGACGCCGTGATCCTGTTCGCGCAGCGCACGCCGGGGACGATCGACGTGGCGAACCGGCGCACCAAGCTCCCCACCGACAGCGGCATGCTGCTCGCGCTGGTCCCGACGCGGGCGCCCTCCACCCCGGAGCCGACGGAAAATGCCGCGACCGGGGGCGAGCCGTCGGTTAGCGTGGCCCGCGATGGCTGATCCGATGTTCGACGACCCCCGGCTCGCCCGGACCTACGACCCGCTGGACCCCGATCGCAGCGACCTGGACGTGTACGCGGCGATGGTGGACGAGTTCGGCGCCCGCAGCGTGCTGGACATCGGCTGCGGCACGGGAACGTTCGCCTGCCTGCTGGCGGGTCGCGGAGTAGCGGTGACGGGAGTCGACCCGGCGGGTGCGTCGCTGGACGTGGCGCGGGACAAACCCGGGGCCGATCGGGTCCGCTGGATCCACGGCGACGCCACCGACCTGCCGCCGATGCAGGTCGATCTGGCCACGATGACGGCCAACGTCGCCCAGGTCTTCCTGACCGACGCCGAGTTCACCGCTACCCTGCGTGGCATCCGGGAGGCGCTGAAACCGGGCGGCCGGCTGGTGTTCGAGACCAGGATCCCGGAGCGCATGGCCTGGCGGGAGTGGACGCCGGAGCGCACCGACACCACGGCCGACATCGCCGGTGTCGGCCGGGTCCACACCTGGTGCGAGTTGCTGGCCGAGCGACCGGTCGCCGAGGGTGACCGGGCGAGCGCGTCCGCCGGGTCGGCAGGGGTGCTGGTGAGCTTCCGGTGGACCACCGAGTTCCACGCCGACGGGGCGGTGATCGTCTCCGACTCCACGCTGCGGTTCCGCGAACGCGCCGAGGTCGAGCGGGCGCTGGTGGCGTCCGGGTTCACCGTCGACGAGATCCGGGACGCGCCGGACCGGCCCGGCCGGGAGTGGGTGTTCGTCGCGACCGCGGCCGGTTCGTAGCCGTCATCGGATCCCGAAGGTCGTGACGAACATGGGGGTATCCATCAACGTGTGCGGCGCGATCGCGTGATAGGCCCAGACGTGGGTCCAGGCGTTCGCCGAGCGGATGGTGAGGTACGACTTGAACATGCCCGGTCCGGCGTAGAACAGTAGGACGAACAGCACGGACAGCAGCGCGTCCGCGGGGGACCGGAACGAGGTCCAACCGTCCAGCACGTGCAGCAGCGCATAGCTGACCCCACCGAGGATCACCGCCGCCGGGACGGACCCGGTGAGCTTGAGGTAACGGGAGACCAGGATGCAGGCGATGAAGACCATCGTCGGCAGCACGGTCCCGGCGAACGACAGCAGGAACGTCAGCGGCGCCCCGAGCAGCAGCTGGCGGCCGGACAGGTCGAGGATCTCGTGGTGCAGTGACAGTTGCACGGTCGACTCGATCGCCAGCACGACCAGCACCAGCACCAGGTCCGCGCGGCGGTCGGCCGAGCGCAGGTTGAGTTGCTCACCGGTGTAGCGGCGGCGAAAGTAGGCCAGCGGCAGGACGACGTAGGCCGCCAGGTTGTACAGCGCCCAGGTGACGGCCTCGGCCGGGACCACCGGCTGTCCCGTGCGCACCACCATGCCGTCGAGGTGGAAGCCGATGGCATGGAACCCCAGTGCCCGGCCGAGAAGGAATCCGCCGAGCATGACGAGCACCCCGTAGCCGATCGTCAGGGCGGTCTCGCGGGCGGCGGTGGCGCGGTCCGGCACCCTGCCCGCGACGTCTGGAACGGCTCGCCGCCTGGTCAGTAGGTGCACGACCACCATGAGGGCGAACACCTCCAGGAACATGGCGTCGGTCTGCAGGTTCACGGCGGCCGTCGGCGGGTTCGCCAGCGTGGATGCGTGGAACGGGAGGTGGCCGCCGCCCCACGCCAGCAGCGCGAGATTGACGGCGGCCCAGCCGGCAAGGGCCAACCAGATGCTGCGATGGCGCAGCGGGCGGGAGATGCGATCGGGGCGGTGGCCGGCGGCGCGCGCGGCGGACGTGGGTTGACGCTGTGACATGCGAGGCACTATACGACTGTACTGTACGATCGTATAGTACAATCGTATAATGCCTGCTGATGCTGCTGCCGATGCGACGCCCGGGGTCAAGAGGCGACTGATCGACGCGTTCCTGACGATCACCGCATCCCGTGGCCTGGACCAGGCCACCATGCGCGAGGTCGCCAAGCAGGCCGGGGTGTCGGTGGGCAGCGTGCAGTACTACTGCCGCACCAGGGACGAGATGCTGGTGATGGTCTTCCGGCAGGTGATGGACCGGATCATCGCTCGCGGCGAGGCCATCCCGCACGCCGGGCCGGTGGGCTCGGTCATCCTGGCGTACGCCCGGGAATTCCTCCCGCTGGACGCCGCCCGCGCCGACGAGCAGCGGGTCTATCTGGCATTCGTCGCCCGAGCCGCCGTGACGCCCGCGCTCGCGCAGGTCCAGCACGCCTTCACCACTCGCCTGCAGTCCGCATGCGCTGAGGCGTTCCGACTCGCCCAGCAGCGCGGCGAGGCCAGGATCCGGTTCGACGCCGATGTCGCCGCGCGGGCGACGGTGGCCATGCTGGACGGCATCCTGGTGCACATGCTCACCGATCCGGGTGCCATGCCGGGCTCGGTCGCGCTGGCCATCCTGGACGATCACCTCGACCGGTTCGTGGACATCGGGTCCGGGGACGGGCGTTGACCGTTCCCTCGCATGACCACCCGGCGGTGGCGGGTAGTGCCGCGCGGCGGTGATCAATCCCACCGGCCCGCGCGCTCCGACGGTGCGACACTGGAGTGGTACCGGCTCGGGCGCCCGCCCGGCCACCGGACGAGGCACGTCGTACCCGGCCCGACAAGACGACGTGGACAGGGAGCCTCGTCATGGGTCAGGTGGTACAGGTCGTCGGGTCGCTGCTGGTGCTGGCCGGATTCGTGCTCGCACAGCGGGGGAAGCTCCGGCCGACCTCGCTGGTGTACCTCACGCTCAACCTCATCGGATCCGGCGTGCTGGCGGTCGACGCCGCGCTGGGCCGGCAGTGGGGATTCCTGCTGCTGGAAGGGGTCTGGGCCATCGTATCGGCGGTGGGGTTGGCGGCGGCGCTACGCCGTCGCGTACACTCGCATGCGACACGGGAGTCCGGTGCGCCGGACTGAGAGAGGGGCACGGAGCCCCTGACCGTCGAACCTGCTCCGGATCATGCCGGCGAAGGGACGTCCTCTCACACACCAGCCCCGTGCCCGAGAGCGAGGGGCACATCATGACCATCCGGCAGCGAACGCGTCGAGTAATCGGACGCAGCGTCCGGTCGCCGGGGGTGTCGCGGGCCGCGGCGGCGGCGCTGGCTGCCGTCGTCGCAACCGTGCTGGCCGCCTGCGGCAGTGCGGGCTCGGCCGGTTCGACCGGATCCTCCGGTTCGGCTTCGACGTCCGGCGCGGGCGGCATCGCGTCGTCCACCCCGGATTCCTCCGGGTCGGGTTCCGGCACGTCCGCCGCGGCCGGCGGAACCGTCACGCTGATCACCCACGACTCGTTCGCGGTGGACAAGAAGACCCTCGCCGACTTCGAGAAGTCCTCCGGCATCACCGTGAAGCTGCTGGCCCAGGGGGACGCCGGCGCCATGGTGAACAAGCTCATCCTCACCAAGGACAATCCGCTCGGTGACGCCGTTTTCGGGATCGACAACACGTTCGCGTCCAAGGCGCTGGATGCCGGCGTGCTCGCCCCGTACACCTCGCCGGCCGCGGCGAACGGCTCGGACAAGTACTCCATCGATCCGAAGCACCGCCTCACCGCGATCGACTACGGCGACGTCTGCGTCAACGTCGACCACCGGTACTTCACCCGTCATCACCTCCCCGAGCCGACGTCGTTCGAAGATCTGGCCAAACCCGAGTACAAGAACATGCTGGTGACGGAGGATCCGGCCACCTCCTCGCCCGGGCTGGCCTTCCTGCTGGGCACCATCGCGCACTTCGGCGACGACGGCTGGCAGCACTACTGGACCTCGCTGAAGGACAACGGGATCAAGGTGGACTCGGGCTGGACCGACGCCTACACGGTCGATTTCTCCGGCTCCAGCGGCAAGGGCGACCGGCCGTTGGTGGTGTCCTACGCGTCCTCGCCGCCGGACGAGGTCACCAAGGGCATGACCTCCGCGCCGACGGGCGCGCTGCTGGACACCTGCTTCCGGCAGATCGAGTACGCCGGGGTGCTGGCGGGGGCGAAGAACCCGGCGGGCGCCCGCGAGGTGGTGGACTTCCTGCTGTCCAAGGCATTCCAGTCCCAGGTGCCCGGCGAGATGTATGTCTACCCGGTGGATTCGTCGGTGACGTTGCCGGCCGACTGGGCCAAGTACGCGCCGGTCGCCAAGGATCCCGCGACGCTGGACCCCGCCCGTATCGGCGCCAACCGTGAGCAGTGGATCTCCGAGTGGTCCGACCTGATGCAGGGCTGAGCCGCCGCCGATCCGGGCGAACCCATGGTCACCGTCACCGCCACCACCTCCCCCCATCCGCCGCTGATGCCCCGGCGGGCGGATCGGGCCGGCGCGGCCGCTCGGCGGATCGGATTGGCCCTCGCGGCGCTGGTGCCGGCGGCGGCGCTGGGCATCTTCTTCTGCTACCCGGTGATCGCGATCATCGGCCGTGGGCTGGTCGGCGCCGCCGGGCTGGATCTCGGCGCCTTCGGCGACGTGCTGTCCCGCAGCAGATTCGTGAACGTCATCGTCTTCACCGTCGGCCAGGCCGCCGCCTCCGCGGGGCTGGCGTTGCTGCTGGGCGTTCCCGCGGCGCATCTGCTCTATCGCAGGGAGTTTCGCGGCCGGGCGGTGCTGCGCGCGCTGATCACGGTGCCGTTCGTGCTGCCCACGGTCGTGGTGGGCCTGGCCTTTCGCACGCTGTTCGCCCCCCACGGATGGCTCGGCGCCTGGGGGTGGGACGGCTCGGTCGCCGCCATCCTGGCCGCGCACGTGTTCTTCAACTACGCCGTGGTGGTGCGCACCCTCGGTGCCACCTGGGCGCACCTGGACACCCGGCCGGCCGAGGCGGCACGCAGCCTGGGCGCGGGCCCGGCCCGCACCTTCCTGACCGTGACGCTGCCGGCGCTGGGGCCGGCCATCGCCGCCGCCGCGGTGATGGTGTTCCTGTTCTGCGCCACCAGCTTCGGAATCATCCTGGTGATGGGTGGCGGTCGGTACAACACCATCGAGACGGCGATCTACCGGCAGACCGAACAGGTGGGCGACCTGCCGACCGCGGCCGTGCTGTCGATCCTGCAGATCGCGCTGGTGGTGGCGGTGCTGGTGGTGGCGGCCGTGCTGCGCCGGCGCACGGAGGCGAGCCTGCGGCTGCGCGGCGCCGTGGACGTGGTGCGCCGGCTGGGCGGCAGGGACCTGCCGGCGGTGGCGGCCACCGCGCTGACCGGAGCGCTGCTGGTGCTGCCGATGGCGGTGCTGGTGGTGCGATCGCTGGCCACACCGGACGGTTGGGGCTGGGACAACTACCGCAATCTCGGCACTGCGGGGGAGAACAACGTGCTGCTGGTGTCCGGTGTGGAGGCACTGGGCAACTCGATCCGGTCGGCGGCGATCGCGGCCGCCCTGTCGGTGACCGTGGGGGTGCTGCTGTCGGTCGTGCTGGCACGGCGGCCGCGGGGGAGGCTGGCGCGCCGCGCGGTCGGCGCGCTGGACGGCGCGATGATGCTGCCGCTCGGCGTCAGCGCGGTGACGGTCGGGTTCGGATTCCTGATAGCGCTGGACCGACCACCGCTGGACTTCCGGTCGTCGGCGCTGCTGGTGCCGATCGCGCAGGCCATGGTGGCCACCCCGCTGGTGGTACGGATGGTGCTGCCGGTGCTGCGGGCCGCCGACGAGCGGCTCCGGCAGGCGGCGGCGGTGCTGGGCGCGGGGCCGGTGCGGGTATGGGCCAGTGTGGACCTGCCGCTGATGTCCAGGGCGCTGGCCGGGGCGTGCGCGTTCGCGCTGGCGACCGGCCTGGGCGAGTTCGGGGCGACCAGCTTCGTGGCGCGGCCCGAGACGATGACGCTGCCGGTGGTGATCGGCCGGCTGATCTCCCGGCCCGGGCCGGTGAACAGCGGCATGGCGCTGGCGGCCGGGGTGATCCTGGCGGCGGCGTGCGCCGCGGTGGTGTTGCTGGTGGACCTGGTCGCCGGTCGGGGCCGGGACGGCTCCGGGATCGGGGGGTTCTAGATGCTCGAGGTCCGGGACGTGGTGGTGCGCTACGACGCCGTGACGGCGGTCGACGGGGTGGATCTCGACCTGCCGGACGGGCAGGTGCTGGCGCTGCTCGGACCGTCCGGCTGCGGGAAGTCCACCCTGCTGCGGGCGGTCGCCGGGCTGGAGCCGATGGTTGCCGGATCGGTGTGCTGGGACGGCGTCGACCTGGGGCGGATCCCGGTGCATCGCAGGGGATTCGGGCTGATGTTCCAGGACGGCGTGCTGTTCCCGCACCGTACCGTGGCCGGCAACGTCGGGTACGGGCTGCGCGGCAGCGGCGGACCGGCTGCCCGGGCACGGATCGCTGAGCTGCTGGAGCTGGTGGGTCTGGCCGGATACGGGCCGCGGCGGGTGGCGACGCTGTCCGGCGGCGAGGCGCAACGGGTGGCGCTGGCCCGCGCGCTCGCTCCGCGGCCCCGGTTGCTGCTGCTGGACGAGCCGCTGGCCGCGCTGGACCGGTCGTTGCGCGAGCAGTTGCTGGCGGATCTGCGCACCGTGCTGACCAGCACCGGCAGCACGGCGATCTTCGTCACCCACGACCAGGGTGAGGCGTTCGCCGTCGCCGACCGGGTGGCCGTGATGCGCTCGGGCGCGATCCTGCAGTCCGGCGTGCCCCGCGAGGTGTGGTCCCGCCCGGTCGACGAGTGGGTGGCCCGGTTCCTGGGCTGCAGCTCGGTGATTCCGGCTCGCCCTCGCCAGGACTCGGACGGATCCTGGTGCAGCGTCACCGCTCTTGGCTCCGTTCCCGGGCGCGCCGAGCGGATCGGGCTCCGGCCGGCCGCGCTGGCCATCGACCCGCACGGGCCGATCCGTGGCGAGGTCCTGGCGGTC
>JBIQML010000052.1:0-14343 GCA_044463405.1 Nakamurella lactea
CAACTGCGGACCCTTGGTGACGAATACCAGGTTGTCGTCGTCCGGGACATCACCGGCCTGCTGGACCACGCCGACGGTCCCGGGCTGCTCCGCCGCACCCGCGACAACGGCGATGGATCGATCGCTGAGCCCGGACAGCCGGATCCTTCCGGGCTGCAGGATCCTGGTGAAGCTCCTCGGTGTCGCAACCAGTGTCACCGGCGTGACCGCACCGACGTGCACGGCCAGCGCCTGGCCCAGGGCGCCGGCGCCCACGAAGGCGATACGGCTCGATGGCGGCATGAGCGTTCCTTTCGTTACCGACGTTGTGCGGACGACGCGAGCGGATCCCCGCCCGATCAGCCGGTGCCCGACCCGTCGGTGAGCCCGGGCACGAGGTGACGGCGGAAGATCAGGAAGAGCACGAGCGGCGGAATGGCGTAGACGACGCCGCTGGCCATCAGCGGGCCCCATGGCGCGTTCTCGTGCGAGGAGACGTTCATGCTGACCGGCACGGTCTGCAGTTCGTTGTCGGTCAGCAACATGAACGCGTACAGGAAGTCGTTCCAGGCCAGCAGGAACACGAACAGCCCGACGGGAATGAGTGCCTGGCGGACCAGCGGCACGTAGATCGAGATGAAGGTGCGGATGGGGCCCGCGCCGTCGATGTGGGCTGCCTCCTCGATCTCGTCCGGCAGGTTGCGGCCGAACTGGGTCAGCATCCATACCCCGTACGGCAGCGAGACCGTCACCAGGGCCACGATCAGGCCGGGGATCGAGTTCAGCATGCCCATCCCGCCGAGCAGCAGGTAGAGCGGGATGACCAGGAACGATAGCGGAACCACGTACAGCACCAGGATCGATGACGAGACCGGAGATCCCCAGCGCGGGCGGAGCCTGCTGATGGCATAGCTGGAGATCAGCGAGATCGCCAGCACGGCGCAGGTGGTGGAGACCGCCGTCACCGCGCTGTTGGTCAGGTTCTGCCAGAAGAACGGCATTGCCGACGCCGTTCCGCCCGACAACAGGTTCGCGAAGTTGTCCAATGTCGGGTGGTGCGGCCACAGATCGCCGGCGAAGATGTCGCGGCGCGGGGTGAAGGCCGACGTGAGCATGTTGTAGACGGGCAGCAGCGTCCAGACGATCAGCAGTACCGCGCCGACGATCCGGAAGCCCTGCTTGGTCGGACGCGACACGCCCGCACGCGGGCGCCACGGGACCGGTGCCACCGAACTCGTCACAGCAGCGATCCCCCTTTGACCGTCCGCCGGATCAGGTAGACGATGCCCACGATCAGCGCCGGCAGGGCGGTCAGCACCACGCTGGCGCCCAAGGGTGGATTCGCCTGATCGAAGGCGTACGAGACACCCAACGTGGCCAGCACCTGCGTCGAGTCGGCCGGGCCACCCCCGGTGATCAGGAAGACGCTGTTGAACTCACCGACGGCCTAGATGCTCGCCAGGACCGTGCACGCCAGGTACACGCCCGCGATGCGCGGCCAGGTGATGTACCGGAAGATCTGCCGCATGTTGGCGCCGTCCAGCGCGGCGGCCTCGTAGAGGTTCGTCGGGATCGCCAGCCTGGCCGCCAAGAGGGTGAGTGCCCAGAAGGGCATCAGCTTCCAGATGTGCATGGCGATGGCGGAGCCGAGGGCCAGGCCGGGCTGGTCCAGCCACGACGGCCCCGCGATCCCGATCACGTCCAGCAGCTTGTTCAGCAGCCCGGACTGCGAGTTGAGCATCCACCGCGCCGACAGCAGGGACACCACGTCCGGCAGCATCCACGGGATGATGGCGATCGCCGTCGCCCAGCGCAGGACACGGGACCGGGAGACCATCAGGCCGGACAGCAGCAGCGCCAGCAGCATCTTGATGTTGACCGCGATCAGGACGAAGACCACCGTGTTGCGGACGGTCTCGGTGTAGATCGGGTTGTCCAGCAGGATGCCGAAGTTGCCGGCACGCAGGCCGATCGCCATCTCGTAGACGAACGGGTAGACCGCGAACCATCCGAAGACGACCAGCAACGGCAGCAGCAGCACCACCGCCCAGATGGTGTCCCGCCGACCACGGGTGACCGTGGTGGCGGGACCGCCGCCGCCACCGAAGCTCGGCGGTCGAGAAACCAGTGCCGTCACTTCAACAGCGTCTCGATGCGGTTCATGAGCTGGGTGGCGGCCTGCTTCGGAGTGGCCTTGCCGAGAATGACGTTACCCATCGCGCGGGTCATCAGCGTTTCGTTGAACACCGAGGAGAACTTCGCGTTGATGGAGTACGGCCACACCGTGATGTTCCCGTTCAGGACCTCCTGCTTCATCACCGACACGAACCGGTTGGACTCCCAGTACTTGTTGTCCCACTGGGACTTGTACACCGGGCCGAAGAGCCCGTTCGCCGCTTCCATGTACTGCTGCAGGTTGTCCGGCTGGACGATGAAGGAGACGAGATCCTTCGCGGGCTCCGGATTCTTGGTGCTGGCGAAGATCACCAGGTTCTTCACCTGCAGCGGCAGCGCCACATCGTTGCCGTCCGGGCCCTTCGGCCATGGCGCCAGCGCGATCTGCTTGTAGTACTCGGGGTTGTCCTTCTCGGCGCCGGTGGCGATGGACAGCGTCGGATTCGGCGTCATCACCAGGTCGCCGCTCTCCAGCAACGCGTTGTTGTCGGCCGACTGCCAGCTGATGGAGGACTGGGGTATGTAGCCCTTGTCGAACAGGTCCTTCTGCCACTGGAACGCCCTGGTCAGCGCGTCGATGTTCTCCGGCGTGTTCTGCAGGTTGCCGTCCTCGTCCAGGAAGTCCACACCCATCGCGTTGAACAGCCACATCAGGTTGCCGGTCCCGTCCAGCGACGCGGTGGACGCCGGAAGCCCGATGCCGTAGACCTTGTTGTTGCCCTTCGCATGCAGTTCGTCCTGAGCCTTCTGGAAATAGCTCCAGTACCCGTCCCAGTCCGTCGGCGGCGTCTTCGGCAGACCCGCCTCCGCCACCAGATCGGCGCGGTAGAACGGGAAGAACGGCATCAGCTCGACCGGGACGGCGTAGTACTCGCCGTTGCTGCCGCGTGGCGTGGCGTTCTGGCCCAGCGGCAGCAGATCGTCCTGGCGCGACTCGATCACCGACGAGACGTCCAGCAGCTTGCCCTCGGTCGCCAGCTGCGGGTTCAACTTCTGGTCGGCATCCGGGGAGAACGCGATGTCGGGCGCGTTACCGGCCTTGATCGCCGTCGAGATCTTGGCGGGCAGATCGGTCCCCTCGAAGAAGTCGATCTTCACCTGGGTGCCGGTCTTCTTGCTCCACTCGTCGACGATGGATCGCGCGGCCTCGTCCTCGGCATTGGTGATGCCCTTGGCCCACCACACGGCCAGCGGCCCCTTGGCGGAGTCCCCGTCGCCACCACCCGACGAACCCATGCAGCCCGCCAGCACGAGGGCGACTGCTCCCATCGCGAGCCCGGTGACGACTGACTTCGTGCGTACCATAGATTCACTCCACGGCTATCGGTGGTGACTCCAGTGGCACCACACTTGAACACTGTTTACAGGTGATTGTTGACCGCGTCAAGATCTAGATGGATCAAGAAGAGCATCACAATCGTGCAAACTCCCGTGCTGGCTCCCCCAGGAATGCCGCCACCTCGTTGACAGTCAACATCTAGATCGAACCTGCGCAGCCTCGACGGCCCGCTCCCCGCAAACGGCCGGCCGCCCACCACGACGCGCTGGCGCGATGGAGCTAGGAGAACAGGTTGGGGATGAAGGTCACGATCGGCGGGACGAAGGTCATCAGCAACAGGATGCCGATCAGGATGGCGGTCATGGGCATGACCTTCCTGAAGATGACCGTCGCAGGTACCTTCGTCACCGCACTGGTGAAGAACACGCCGGAGCCCAGGGGCGGCGTGAGCACGCCGAGCACGACGTTGAAGGTGACGACGACGCCCATATGGATCGGATCGAGCCCCAGTTCGTTGAAGATCGGGAGGACCACCGGCACGAACAGCAGGATGTTGACCAGCGCAGAGGAGAACATGCCCAGTATCAGGAAGAGCACGTTGATCACGATCAGCACGACCACGGTCGAGTGGCTGAATGCCCCTACCAGATCGGCGAACTTCTCCGGGAGGTTGTTCACGACGAGAACGTGACCGTAGGCCGCGGAGGCGGGGAACAGCCACAGGATAGCGCCGCAGGTTCGGACCACGCGCATGACGGCTTCCAGGAACGATGTCCAGCTCAGAGCGCGATACAGCAGTACTCCCAGCCCAAGCGCGTAGACCGACGCCAGCATGGCCGCCTCCGTGACGGTCACGATGCCCGTCATGATGCACACCAGCAATATGACCGGGGTCAGCATGGGGAAGAACCCGCGGCCGAGCACCTTTCCGGCTTCCCGGATCGATCCGAGTCGGTCCATTGCCGGCAGCCCGTGTTTGCTGGCGACGAAGGCCACGTAGGCCATGAACCCGATCGCCATCAGCGCGCCGGGGATGATTCCGCCCAGGAACAGCCCGGCGATGGACACGTTTGCCACGACGCCGTAGACGATCATCGGAATGCTCGGCGGGATGATCGGACCGATGCAGGACGACGCGCTCACCAGCGCGGCGCTGAACCCGCGGTCGTATCCCTTCCTCTCCATCGCCTTGTACTGCACGTAGCCGATACCACCGACGTCGGCCGCCTCGGACCCGGACATCCCCGCGAAGACCACACTGCTCAACACGCTGACGTGGCCCAGCCCGCCCCGGAGCCGACCCACCATGACGCCCGCCGCGTCGAAGAGCCGATCGGTGACCGTCGACACGTTCATCACCTCGGCCGCCAGCACGAACAGAGGTATCGCGATCAGGATGAAACTATTCAGCGAGCTGAACATCGAGGCCGCCACGACATCCAGGCTGCCCGAGTCCAGCAGGGTGAACAACACCGCAGGCACCAACATGGCGAACGCCACCGGCATGCCGGCCAGCAGCAGCACCAAGGTCCCGATCAGGAACAACAAGAACGACACGGCGTCACACTCCGAAATGCGGGGATTGGCGCTAGCGGCAACTACTGATTCGTTGCCGGACGGAACAGCACCCAGAGGTCCTTGCCGGACCTGATGACCAGGTGCACGATCATCAGACACAAGGTCACGGGCAGGATGCTCCAGGCGAGGCCCGCGGGGATCCACGGCATCGAGGTCGGGCCTCGCGCGCCGGACAGCACCCGAAGGGCCGCCGGGAGCAGGAGCACCAGGACTGCCAGGCTCATGAGGTCGAAGGCGACATCAGCAGCCCGGCCGGCCAACCCCCTCATCTTCGCTCGGAGCAGATCGAGTGCCACATGGTCCCGCTCGGCGAGCACGAGTGCGCTCGAGAGCAGGCCGAACCATACGAACATCAGGTTGGACGCCTCGGGCGCCCAGCGAAGCGGCGTCTCGAAGATGTAGCGCAGGACCACCTGCACCAGCATCAGGACGACCACGACGACCAGCAGCACCGCCGATAGCCACAACTCTGCCGAGCAGAGCGCCTTCTCGATGCGGTTCAGGAAGCGCAGGCGCGAACCAGCCCCGGTCGCGGGCGAGATCTCGTCACGTTCAACGAGATGATTGCCGTCGTACTGAAGGCTCACGGCCTTCAGCCCTCGCTTGACGTCGTGCCCGGCCCTTGGATCTGCTCGATGATGGGCTTCCACGCCGGGTGGTTGTCGGTGACGAGGTGGGCGCGCGCTTCGAAGGCGCTGATGTCGGGCTTCACGATCGTCATGCCCTTGTCCTCCAGCTTCTTGAGGAAGCCCTCCTCCTCCTGCTGGCTGAGCTTGGAGATCGCTGCCGATGCCTTTCTGATCGCCTCCTCGGCCAGCTTCGAGTCTTCGGGCCCGAGTTCGTCCTCGACCTTCTTGCTCACCGACCAGGCACCCGGCGAGATCATGTGCTGGGTGAGGATGAGGTGGTCCGTCACCTCATACAGCTTCCGCTCGTACATCTGCGACGGGGGATTCGCCGTCGCGTCCACCACCCCCGTCTTCAGCGACAGGTACAGCTCCTCGATCGGTACCGGCGTCCCGTTGGCATTCAGAACCTTGTTCATCTCGCTATACGGGGGAACGGTGACCACCCGCATCGTCTTGCCCTGCATGTCCTCCGGCTTGTTGACGGCGAAGCCCTTGGTGGCCAGGTCGCGATACCCGAAGTTGTAGAGCCCGATCACATGCTCGCCTGCGGCGTCGCTGTAGTCCTGCAAGAGCTTCTTGGCATTGTCGGATGCCGCAAACTCATTCCAGCTGTCCCAGTTCGGGAAGACGTACGGTCCGTACAGGGCGCCCGCGGGGTCGTACTTTTCCGGGAGCAGCCCGTTCGGGTCGGCAAAGAGCTGACCGGACTTCAACGCGGCCGCCATCTCGTCCTTACCGCCGAACGACGAATTCGCATAGATGTGGAACGACAGCCTTCCGTCGGACTCCTTCTTCAGCCAGTCGTTCGCCTCCAGCAAGCCCTTGTGGACCGCGCTGTCGGTGCTGAACTCGTGCGCGATCTGCAACTCGTGAGACTTCCCCGAGGACGCATCCTGGGATGGCTGGCTCGACGACGAGCCTTCGGATGAACTCGTCCCACTTCCGTCCTGGCCGCTGGAAGCCGAGCCGCACGCGGCCAGGCTCACGAGGACGGCTGCGACGAGAGCGGTACTGCCAGCAGTGATCTTGAGGCGCATCTGGAACTCCCCTAAACTAGTAGGCCGTTCTTGGCGTTCTTCACTTCGGGATTGACGACGTTCTGCGGCCACACGCCATCGCGAACTCGTCGTATCTCGGCGGTTCCCGTTCGTCTGTTTTCGTCCTGTGCCTCCAATGACGAGCCGCCGATGTGTGGAGTGAGAATGACGTTCGGCATGCCGAGGAACGGCGTGCGTGCCTCGGGCGTGGGCGCGAGATGGACATCGATGGCCAGGTGGCAGTCGATGCCCGCCGCGGCGATGCGGCCCTGCTTGAGCAGGTCGGCGAGCGCCACCTCGTCGATGATGCCGCCCCTGGCGATGTTGACGATGGCCGCCGTCGGCTTCATCAGGGACAGCTCCGCCGCCCCGAGCATCCCCCTGGTGCTGGGGGTCAGCGGGCACGCGACAACGACGAAGTCGCTGTCGCGCAATAGGGTTGTCAGCGACACGGGCGTGACGCCGAAGCGCTCCTCGACCGTCGGGTCGACGGTTCTGTGGTAGTCGAGCAGGGTCATGCCGAAGGCGCGGGCCCTGATCGCTATCTCCTGTCCGGCCCGCCCGAAGCCGATCAGTCCCATCGTCTGCCCGCGCACCCGGCGGAGTGGGTTCAGACGCCGGGTCTCCAGCCAGGTGCGCTCTTCCACGCTGCGGTGCATGATCGGCAGTTTCCGGGCCAGCGCCAGCACGAGCGCCATCGCGTGCTCCGCCATCTCGTTGACGCAGAAGTCGGGGACGTTGGTGACGACGATCCCCTTGCGGGTGGCGGCATCGACGTCGATCTTGTCGGTTCCGTCACCGAGCCGGCAGATCTGCCGGCAACTGTCGAGCTTCGAGATCACATCGTCCCGCAGGCTCGAGCTGACAACGATGACGACCGCGGCTCCTTCGGCGGCTGCGAGAACCTCCTCCGATGACGCTCCACTGTCGAGCTCGACGAGTTCGGTGACGCCGGCGTCCCGCAGCAGTTGCCGTTCGTCCTCGGTCAGCGGAAAGGTGTCGGCATCAAGCCGGAGGGCCTTGTACGCCTCGTCACCGCCGGGGGTGGACGTCATTGCCGCACGCCTTCGGGGTCGCGGTCGCTCCGGCCATTCGCCGCTGCGTGTCGGGCGCTACTGTGACGCTCGACGTCGCGAACGCCTCGACGGGGAAGGGTTCCAAGATGGCGGTCTGAATCCATGAGCGAGTACGTCTCCCGTGAGTTTTCCGGTGGCCCGGTTCGCCGTCGGAGCGTATGTGGATGACAATGTATTGTCAACAGTTAGTGACCATCCTAAAAGATCTCCGCGGCTGGTCACGGGTGCCTTGACCGGGTGGCCATCGTGGGGTTCCGGCCCCGCCGGCCAGGTGGCCATCGTGGCGTTCCCGGACCCACCGGCCGGATGGCCACCGAGCAGGCTCCAGGGACCCATCGGCCGGATGGCCACCGTGCCGGGTCCCGGACCCGCCGGGCGCGGTCGACCGGCGCGCGGCGGCCGGGGCGTGCTCACCGCCTCATGGCGGCAATCCCATCTACCGATGATTGTTGACAGTTCACATCACTCCTTCTAGGGTGGGCCTTGTCGGTGGCGAACGGGCGCGGGAAGCGTCGACGGTCGCCGTGCCGGGTCCATGAGAGGTAGGCGGATCAGATGGCCGCAGTGTCGGACATGACGCTTCGGGAGGTGGCGGCGGCCGCTTCCGGCCGCAGGCCGCTGTGGGGCGCATTCGTGTCCTCCAACAGCCCGCACATGGCCGAAGTGATGGGCCGAGCCGGCTTCGACTGGTTGGTGGTCGATCTGCAACACGCCCCCACCAGCGGCTCCGACCGGCTCGCGCTGATGATCGCCGCTGCGGGCATCGCCGGAACTCCGGTGATCGTCCGCCTCCCGTGGAAGACCGACTACGCGTCCGCCATGTGGGCCCTGGATGCCGGCGCCGACGGCATCCTGGCCCCGATGGTCGATTCGGCTGCGGAGGCGGCGGCCATCAGCCAGGCGTGCCGCTACCCCCCTCGGGGCTTTCGCAGCTTCGGGCCCTGGCGGCTGGCCCAGCAGTACCCGTCCTACGACACCGAGATCGGCGACCGGCGGGCACTGTGCCTGGTGCAGATCGAGACTCGGGGCGGCATGGACGACCTGGAGGCGATCCTGGCCGTCGACGAGCTCGACGGCGTGTACATCGGTCCGCAGGACCTGTCGATCTCGCACGGCGGCGGGATGAGCTGGCGCACCGACAACGCCGTCCTGCACGGCCTGTCCGAGCGAGTGGTCGCCGCCTGTCGTGCGGCCGGCAAGATCGCGGTCGCGCACACCGCGGATCCGGCGGATGCCCGGCACTGGGCGTCGATCGGGTTCGACTTCGTCACCGCCACCAGCGATCTGCGACTGCTCTCCGAGGGCGTCCGGGATGCTCTGGGGGTGTTGCACGCCGACGGCCAGTCCGACGGTGACGTACCCGGATCAGCGGTCGGGGTCGCCGCAGGAGCTGCTGTCGCCCAGGAGACGTCGGCATGACGGCTCCGACCCACGCACCGTCCGCGGAGACGATCTCGGCGCCGACCGCGCGAGCGCTCGACGTGGCCGCTCGCGCCCTGCAGCTGGTCGGCGCTCCCGAATCGGCGGCCCGATCCGTCGCCGAGTCGCTGGTGCTGGCGGAACGAATGGGTCACGCATCGCACGGGCTGGTGCGCGTGCTGGAGTACCGGCAGTCGGTCATCGATCACAACATCGATCCCGTGGCGACACCCGCGGTGGTCCGCCGGCAGGGTGCCACCGCCGTGGTGGACGGTCACTGGGGGTGGGGACACCTCGCCGCCGGGCTCGCCGCCGACGTCGCCGCGGATCTGGCGCAGCACAACGGGGTCGGCGTCGTCGCGGTGCGCTCCTGCGGTCACAGCGGTCGGCTCGGTGAGTGGGTCGAGCGGATCGCGGCCGGAAACCTGATCGGCATCGGGCTGCTCAGCTGCGGACCGTCGGTCGCCGCGCCCGGCGGCCGGCGCAGGGTGCTGGGTACCAATCCGCTGGCCGTCGCGATGCCCGCGCGCCCGGGGAGCCATCCCCTGGTGCTGGACTTCGCCACCGCGGGCATCGCCGAGGGCAAGGTGCGGGTGGCGGCGCGGGCCGGTCGGCAGATCCCGTCCGGCGTGCTGCAGACCGAGGACGGCCTGCCGACCACCGACCCCGACGACTTCTACCGAGGCGGCGCGATCCTGCCGTTCGGCGGCCACAAGGGCTACGGGCTCAGCGTGATGATCCAGGTTCTGGGCGAGTCGCTGTGCGCGGATCCGCCCAGCGGACACGACCCGCTGGCCAACCGCCTGGTGCTGCTGGCCATCGCGCCCGGCGGGCTGCAACCGGACGACCTGTTCCACGACCTGATCGAGGACGTGCAGCGGCGGGTCAGGGCCAGCGCCCCGGACGGTGCCGAGGTGCTGTTGCCGGGCGACGTCGAGGCGCGGACCGTCGCATCCCAGCCGCCCGGTCGCGTCACCGTGTCCGCAGCGCTGTGGACCGAGCTGTGCACGATTGCAGGAGAAGGGCAAGGTGAGCTGTGAACGACGATCCGGTGCGGCCGCGATCAGGCGCCGCGAACTCGAGCGGTCCGTCGTCGAACGGGGGCATTGCCACCGATTCGAAGGCGCGCTATCTCATCGCGGTCGCGGACACCGCGTTCGCCGATCACGAAGGCCTGCAGGCGGAGTACCGCGACCGCGCGCAGCTTCGCTGGATCGACCTGAGCGGCCCGGACGGGGTGGCCGAGGCCACCGACGGCGCGGACGCCGTCGTCGTGACGCTGCAACGGCTGACCGCCGAGGTGATCGGCGAGTTCGCCCCGACGGTCCGCGTGATCGGCAGGGCCGGGGTGGGACTGGACACCATCGATCTGCAGGCCGCCGAGGCCGCCGGGATCGCGGTGATCAACCAGCCGGCGTACGGCGCCCCAGAGGTCGCCTCGCACGCGCTGGCCATGCTGCTGTCGGTGCAACGCCGGCTCGGGCTGTCGGATCGCTTCGTGCGCAACGGCTGGAGCGGCCGGCTGGATCTCGGCGGGGTGCAGGCGCTGGACGAGATGACCGTGGGCGTGATCGGACTCGGCCGGATCGGCGCGATGTTCGCCGGATACGTCCGGCCGCTGGTGCGCGAGGTGATCTTCTACGATCCGGCGCCGGTGCCGGCGCCGGACTTCGCCCGCCGCGTGGACAGCCTGGACGACCTGCTGCGGCAGAGCAATGCGCTGAGCCTTCACCTGCCCTTGATCGAGAGCACCCGCGGGCTGATCGGCCGCCGCGAGCTGGAGTTGCTGCCGCCCGGCGCCTTGATCGTCAACGTGGCCAGGGGCGGCATCGTGGACGAGGACGCCCTGGCGGACCTGCTGGTCGCGGGCCGGCTGGCGGGTGTCGGATCGGACGTGTTCGCGCGGGAGCCGTTGCCCTCCGATTCGCCGCTGCTCGACGCGCCCAACGCCGTGCTCACGCCGCACTCGGCATCCGCATCGGTCCGGTCCACGCACCGGCTCTCGCACTGGACGCTCAACGACGTGATCGGAATCCTGGATTCCGGCACGATCCGGCACGGCAACGTGGTGGTGGAACTACCACCGGCACGGTCGATCGTTGGATCATGATCACTGCTCGATGGTGGGAGCGGCTCGACACGGTCCGCGGACCGGGCCGCGACGGAGGAGGTTTCGGCTAGGTGGAAGACATCTTCATACCCGCGCTCGGCATGGCCATGGAGGAGGCCAGCCTGGTCGAATGGCTCAAGCAGCCCGGTGATCCGGTCGCCCCGGGTGACGAGGTGGCCGTGATCGAGACCGACAAGGCGACGATGGAACTCACCGCGAATTCCGCGGGCGTCCTGGGAGCCCACCGGTTCCAGGCCGGTGATGCCATCGGTGTGGGCAAGACGGTGACGGTCGTGCTGGCGCCGGGCGAGGTGGAGGGGCAGGACGAGCAGGCCCCGTCCCCGACGGCCTCGTCACCGAACGGCGACGGCTCGCCTGCGACCGGCGGCACGCCATCGACCGGATCCCCCGGATCCGCCGGAACGGACGGTTCGACGGGTGACGGCGCGCCCGGGGCGGCGGCGGACACCGCCCACGCGCCGGAAACGCCGCAGGCCCGACTCCCGCACCGGTTGAGCCCGCGACAGCGGCGACTCGCCGCGGAGCAGGCCGCGACAGCCGCCGCGGCCCCGGCAGCGGCTGCAGGCACAGCGGTGACGGGCATCCCCGTTGCGGCGCCCTCGGACCGGCGGCTGAGCCCCCCAGAACGATTCGCCGCTGCGCACGGCACCCGCCCGGTTGCGGGCCGGGCCACCGAGGGGGCTGCCGGCGCGAACCAACCCGCGGACGCCGCCGCGGCATCCACCAGGGCGGCGATTGCCCGGGCGGTGAGCCAGTCGTGGTCGGAGATACCGCATTTCGCGGTCTCCCGGGACGTCGCGGCGGATGGCCTCACCGACCGGCTGGCCAACGAGCCACGGTCCGACTCGGTGGCGGTCTCGGTCACCGACGTGCTGATCCGGGCGCTGGGCCGCGCACTGGCCGTGCGGGGCACCTCGGACATCGGGCTCGCGGTGGCCACCCCGGCCGGCGTCGTCATCCCGGTACTGCCCTCGGTGGCTGACCGTACCCTGGCGGAGATCGCCCAACTGCGGCGTTCCGCCGTGGACCGGGCACGACGCCGGGTGATGACCGACGACGACCGCTCGACGCCGCTGATGACCCTGTCGAACCTCGGCACGCACGGCGTCAGCTGGTTCACCGGGATCATCCCGCTGGGCCAGCAGGGCCTGCTGACGGTGGGCACGCTGGCACAGCAGCCCATCGTCCGGGACGGCCGCCTGGCCGTGGGCTGGCGGCTGGCGGCCATCCTGAACGTGGATCACCGCGCCTGGGACGGCGCCGACGCCGCCGCGCTGCTCTCGTCGTTCGCGGCGCAGGTGCAGGCCTACGGAAGGTACGCCGATGACTGACCAGACCACACTGCGACTGGACGGCCGGGTCGCCATCATCACCGGCGCGGCCGGCGGGATCGGATCGGCGATGTCCGCGGGCTTCGCGGCCAACGGCGCCACCGTCGTGATGGTGGACGTCAACGGGGAGGGCCTGCAGCAGGTCGCCGCCGGGATCGACGGCGAGACAGCCACCCTGACCTGCGATCTCACCGACGAGCCGGCGGTTCGCGCGATGGTCGAGGACGTCGTGGGCCGGTTCGGCAGCATCGATGTGCTGGTGAACAACGCCGGCGGCAACCATCGGATGCTGCCGCACCAGGTCACCAGGGAGCACTGGGACCGGCTGCTCGCACTGAACCTGACCGCGCCGTTCCTGCTCAGCCATGCCGTCGGCCGGCACATGGTCGCCCGACGCCGCGGTGCCATCATCAACGTCACCTCCACGTGCGCCTGCTCGGGGATGGGTCGGGGGAACTTCGCGTTCTCCATCGCCAAGGCCGGGCTGAACGCGATGACCCGCGAGCTCGCCCTGGAATGGGGCGCCAGCGGAGTGCGGGTCAACGCGATCGCACCCTCGCAGGTGGACGCGCCGGGCATGCGGGCCTGGATGAACGAGCCCGGCCCGCACGGCCGGACCATGGGCGAACACCTGCTGGCCGGCGTCCCGCTGGGTCGCATGACCACGGCGCAGGACATCGTCGGTCCCACGCTGTTCCTGGCCTCCGACGCCGCCGCGATGGTCAGCGGACTGGTGGTGCCGGTGGACGGCGGCAACCTGACGGCGAACGCCGTGGGCACGCCGGGAACGCCGGTCGACCCCGCCGAGTGGGCAGGAGCCGGTGCCCACTAGCGGGCAGGCCCACCGCAGTGGCGCCACCCGAGCGGATCGGTCAGGGCAGACCAACCCGGGGAATCACCCGCTCCGCCAGCAGGTCCAGCGTCTCCGGATCCGCGGCCCGGGTGTTCACCAGGAAGTACTGCATGCCCACATCGGCCAGTTGCTGGAAGTGGCGGACCGCGTCGTCCGGAGTGCCGACCAGCGGCAGGAAGTGCTCGGTCGGGTTCCCGATGATCCGCTCGGCCTTCTCGGCGAGGCGATCCCGATCCTCCCCCAGGACGGCCAGCGGGGAGTAATGGCTGCGCACGATCGTGTCGACGTCACGGCCCAGATCGTCGCAGTGCCTGCGCAACGCATCCAGCTTGCGGGCCACGCGCGCCACGTCGTAGGCGGCACCGGTCCACTCGTGCGGGCCGAAGTTCGACATGTCGGCGTGCTCCGCGACCTGGCGCAGGGTGACCCGCTCGCCGCCGCCGGCGATCAGCACCGGAATGCCGCCCTGCTGCACCGGACCGAATCCCATGCCGGGCCCATCGGGCCCGTCGCTCCAGTAGGACCGCACCTCCGACAGGTAGCCGGGCAGGTCCGCCTGCCGCCGGCGCACCGGCGGATACGGCAGCCCGAGCCGGTCGAACTCCTCGGCCTCGTCGCCGATGCCGAGGCCGAGGATCAGCCGCCCGCCGCTGAGCCGGTCGACATCGGCGGCGGCCCGGGCAGTCTCGGCGGCGGTTCGGTAGTAGAGGCAACTGACCAGCGGGAACAGCCGGATCGTCGAGGTGGCGACGGCCATCGCCGCCAGCAGCGACCAGCACCCGGCCAGCCGCATCGAATGGTCGTTGTACCAGCAGGAGTTGAATCCGCGCTGCTCCGCACGCCGGGCGAACGCGTC
>JBIQML010000053.1:0-14329 GCA_044463405.1 Nakamurella lactea
CCGGCGGCACTCCGTCGCGGACACGCCCATCAGCGCCGACAGCGCCGACAACGCCCCGTGATCCAGCGTGACGGTGCGGACGGGTAGCCGCCCACCGCCGGACTGCAGCCGCAGCTCGAACCACCGCCGGACCGGCGCCAGCCGGGAATCGGTGCTGCTCTGCACGGCGTCGACGTCGACGGTGATCGGTGCCGCGTCGATGGCGCTGCCGTACCCCGAACTGCGTTCCGCGCCGACCAGCAGCGCACCGGGATCCTCCCCGAGCGCCTTGGCGATCACCCAGAACACGTCGACGCGCAGCGATCGGTGCCCGGTCTCGTAGTTCGCCAGCGCGGCCTTCGAGACCAGACCGCCCGTGCGCGCGGCGACCTCGGCCTGCGTCAGACCCTGCCGGCGGCGGGATTCCCGCAGCAGCGCAGCGATGACGCCAGCGAACGCGGCCTGCGCCCGCTGACCGGAGCCATGTGCCATCTGCTCCCAACCTCCTGCCCAGCTTCGGTCCCGTCTTCAGGACGGTCCCGCCCCGACGGACGCCGGCCACGGTGACCGGCGTTCCGTGGCGGGCCATCCGTATGACCCGTCACCCGTTCCTGTCCGGCGACTCGTGGACCCCTCCGTGCCCACGGCGCCGCCGGGTACTACCTCAGTGCCGCCGCGGCCTGCGCCGCCACAGCGTTCCCATTGCCAGCAGCAGGGCGCCGCCGCCGAGCAACAGCAGCGCCAACCAGCCCATGCCGAACGTGTCGACCCCCGTGTAGGCCATCAACGAGGAGGTCGGCAGCACCGTGACGGGGTGGCTCGAGGACGAGACCGTCGACGAGTCGGCCGGCGAACCGGTCGGCGTGGCCGTCGACGAACCGGTCGGCGTGGGCGGGTCCGTGGGTGTCGGGATGTCCGTGGGCGGAACCGACAGGTTCTCCGAGGACGGCAGCACCTTGATCAGCAGCACGGTCGCGGAGTCCTTCGCCGACCGCGCGGGTGCGTCCGGGTCGTCGGGGTTCTGCCACGTCACCGACGCGGTGTTCACCAGTTCGCCGGAGTCGGCGCCGTCCGCCACGCGGACCGTCAGCACCACATCGGGCGCCGACCGGCCCGGCGCTAGCGCGCCGGACAGCCGGCAGTGCAGGGTTCCGCCGAACCCTGCCCCGTCGGCGCCCGTCACGGCGCAGTCCTGCCACGCCGGGGACGCCGAGGTGCTGGTGGCGATGCCGGTCACCGCGAGGACGGCCGGGATCGGGTCCGATAGCCGCACGGGGCTGGCCGGGCCGGTCGTCGTGGTGTTGGCCACCGCGATCGTGTAGCCGAACACGTCCCCGCCGGCCGCGGACTGCGCGCTGGCCGTCTTGGTGATCGCCAGCGTCGGGTCGCCCGGGACCCGGTGGGTGGTGGTGCAGTCCGCCTCCGTGCTGCAGGTGCCGCCGGGCCCGTCGGGCGCGACGATGTTGGTCAGGGTGTGGCCGGCGGCGGCGTCGTCCACGGTCACCCGGTAGCCCACCGTGGCCGGCGCGGATCCCACCGGCATGTCCGGCACGGCCCAGGTCAGGGTTCCGTCACCGTTGTCGGTGAGCCCGTCGGGCAGCGGGGTGGCCAGGGTGATGCCGGCCGGCAACGTGTCCGTCGCCGTCGCCCCGGTGACCACCGCCCGCGAGGTGTTGGTGGCGGTCAGGGTGTAGGTGATGGTGTCGCCGACCCGCACGGTCGACCCGGAGGCCGGGTCCGAGGACTTGGACAGCGTCCATCCCGGTGTGTACAGGTCGTTCGTCGCCGTCACCACCACCGGCGCCTGCGCGGCCGCGCCGGGGAGCACGAAGGAGATGCCGCCGTCCGTGGCGGTGCCGCCGTCCGTGGCGGCCCCGCTGACCGAGAACACCGGCGCCTTCCACGCCTGGTGGGCGGGCCTGGCCGGCTCGTCCTCGGTGACCACGCAGGTGCCGCCGGCAGGGATGTCGGCGGTGTTGTCCCAGGTCTGGCCGACCGCGATCGGGTCCGAGGTGCCGGAGATCGCGTCGCCGGTCAGCGGGGTGCAGATCCAGTCGAAGGTGAACGTCGCGTCCGCCGGCGGCATCTGGCTGCCGTCGGCCAGTTGCTTGGTGATGCTGAACGATCCCGTGTAGCGCTGGACCGGGTTGGTGATCACCAGCGCGGCCTGGACCGGGTCGGTGGCGCGGGTGATCGTCGTCGAGGCGGGGTCCAGGGTGTAGGGCTGCCACCGGTAGGACGGGTCGGTCGCGACCGGTCCGTCTGCGGTGTCCTCGCCGGTGATCTCGCACGTCGAACCGACCAGGATGCCGCCGACGGTGGCGCTCTGGCCGGCCTGCGCCCACCAGGTGCCGGTGACCGGCGTGCCGCCCGGGTAGCGGCAGGAGTAGTCGCCGGAGAAGGTGATGCCGGCGTCGGCCGGGCCGTCCACCTGCTTGGTGATGGTCAGGTCGCCGTACACCCGCTGGGTGGAGTTGGTGACGGTGACGGTGTTCTCGTCGCCGGCGACCGCCGTGATCACGCCGCCGTCCGGGGAGTAGGCCGGGGCGTTCCAGGTGTAGGACGCGTCGGTGAGATCGCCGTCGTCCGGGGTGTTCTCGGTGACGGTGCACCGGGAGGTCGCCGGCACGACGCCGTCCGCCGCGGCGACCACGGTGACGGATCCGCCGGTGGCCGGCAGGGTCCAGGATCCGGAGGCGGCCGCGGTGCCGGCGTAGCGGCAGGACCAGGAGCCGGAGACCGTGGTGCCGGCCGGCAGCGCGCCGTCGACGCCGCCGTAGGCCTTGGTGACCCTCAGGCCGGCGTACACCCGGTGCACGGCGTTGGTGATGGTGATCGTCGGCACCTCCCCGGTGCCGGCCACCGTGACGTCCGCCGACACCTGCGGCCGGTCCCAGGACCAGGAGGTGTCCACCAGATCGCCCTGTGCCAGGTCGGTCTCGGCGGCGGAGCAGGTGGTGCCCAGCGGGAACTGCAGGCCCTGACCGGCGTCCGGCGTCAGCGTCGCGGCACCGACGCCGGTGACGCTCCAGGTTCCGGAGAACGTCTCGGCGGGTGTCCCGGTGTAGCGGCACGAGTAGTTGCCGGTGTAGGTGGTGCCGGCGGTGATCACGCCGTCCGGAACGGTCCCGGCGATGGCCTTGGTGATGCCGACGGTGCCGGTGACGCGGGAGATGGGGTTGGTGACGACGACCGCGGCCGGCGTCGATGCGACCGCCACGGTGGCGGTGTCGGCGCCGTCGATGGTGACGCTAGGCGTGCCCCAGGCGTAGGAGCCGTCGACCAGCAGGGAGTCGCTCGGCGTCGCCTCGGACACCGCGCACGTCCAGCCGACCGGGATGCCGGTGGCGAGGGTGACGGGTGCGGCGCCCCGGGTGACGCTGACCTCGTCCTGGTAGAACGGCCCGACGTCCGGGTCGGACAGGTAGCAGCGGTAGCCGACGGTGAAGGCCGCACCCTGACCGGCGTAGCCGGCGGTCGCGCCGGTCAGCTTCTTGGCCACGGTCAGCGATCCGGTGTCGCGCAGCAGCGTGTTGGTCACCGTCATGGTGCCGGTGCCCGCGGCCGGCACGGTGACCCCGACGGTCGTCGGCGCGTCCCAGTGGTACGAGGCGTCACCGGCGATCGGGGCCGGGCCGGCCTCGGTGGCGGTGCAGGTGGACCCGACCAGGATGCCCCTGGCGGGAATCCCGGTCAGCGTGGCGGCTCCGGAGCCGGCAACGGTCCAGGTGCCGCTCACCGCCGGGTCGTAGCCGTAGCTGCAGGACCAGGTGCCGCCGAACGTCTGCGACTCGGCCACCCCGGCGTTCTCGTTCCGGGTGATGTCCTTGGTCAGGGCGATCTCGCCGTAGACCCGGGCGATCGTGTTGGTGACTACGATCGGACCGGCGATCTGGCCTGCGGTCTCGACGGTGAGGCCGCCGGCCGGGGCGTAGCCCGGCTGGCCGTCCCAGGCGTAGGAGCCGTCGGCCAGGGCCGGGCGGTCGCCCTCCGCGGCGGCGCAGGTGCTGCCCAGCGGGATGCCGTCGAAGGTGACGGTCCCGCCGGCGGCGACCGGCTTCGGCCCGTAGGTGTGGTCGCCGGCGGCGGCGGTGCAGGACAGCGTGATCGGGAACGTGCTTCCCGCGGTCAGGCCGCCGGTGGCGCCGGCGATGTGCTTCGTGACCGAGATGCCGGCGGTCTTCGCGCTGATCGCGTTGTCCGCGCCGACCGTCACCGACGTCCCGTCCGCCGGCGTGCTGAAGGTGATGGCCCGGCCGTCCTGGGTGCCGGTGGCCCCGTCGACGGACAGCGTGACACCGTCCCAGCGGTACGGGTCGATCGGTGCCGGGTTGCCCTTCTCGGTCACCGTGCAGCGGCTGCCGGCGGGGATGCCGGCGCCGATGGTGGTGGTGCCGCCGGCGGCGACGTTCACGTCACCGCTGATGGCGGTGCCGCCGCCCTGCGGGGTGCACGAGTAGTGGAAGCCGAACAGCGCGCCGGTGGCGTATCCCTGGCCGGCGGCCGCGCCGGTGACGGTCTTGCTGATGGCCAGAGCGCCGGTGACGCGGACGATCGGGTTGGTCACGGTGATGGTGGCCGGGCCACCGTCGGTCACGGCTACCGGGCCGGTGATCGACCGGGCGCCCCAGTGGTAGGAGGGGTCCGTGGCGCTGGGCGGGCCGCTCGGGTCGTTCTCGGTGGCCGTGCAGGCCGAGGTGAGCAGGATGTGGTCGCTGACGGTGTCGGTGCCGGACCCGGTGGTGGACCAGGTTCCGGTGACCGGGGTGTCGGTGCCGTAGCGGCATGTCCAGGTGCCGGAGAAGGTGATGCCGGAGCCGTCCAGGCCGTCGGTGCCGGTGACCTTCTTGACGATCTGCAGGCCGCCGTGGGCGCGCTGGATCGTGTTGGTGACCGTGACCGGGACGACCTGGTCCTTGGCGTCGACGGTGACGGTCTGCGCCGTCGGGGCCGCACCCCACACGTACGAGGCGTCGACCAGGCCGGCCGAGCCGGTCGGGGCGTCCTCGGTGACCGTGCACCGGGTGCCCACCGGCAGCCGGTCGGTGGATGCCGGATCGCCGGCGGTCAGTGCGAAGGTGTGCCGGTAGGCCCGACCGCAGTCGACGGTGATCGGGAAGGTGGTTCCCGCGACCAGCCCGGCGGTCTCACCCGTCACCTTCTTGGTGACCTGGACGGTGCCGTAGATCGGTTGCGTGTGGTTGGTGACGGTGACGATGCCGCTGTCGTCCGGCGCGATGGTGATGGTGCCGTCCGCATTCGGGCCGTAGCTGGGGGTGCCCCACTGGTAGGCGGCGGCCAGGTGGCCGCTCGGCGTCCGTTCGGTGACGGTGCAGACGGTGTTGGCGGCGACCGTGACGGTCGCGGATCCCCCGTCGGCCAGCGTCACCGTGGACGGGTCCGCGGAGCAGCCGGCGATGTCGACGGTGAAGTTCTTGCCGTCACCGCCGGTGTACCCGTCACCCTCGACGGTCTTGGCGACGGTCAGCGCGACGTAGGAGCGCTGGAAGTAGTTGGTGACGGTGATGGTGCTGGCGGCGTCCGTACCGACGGTGACGGAGCCGCCCAGGTCGTGGCCGTCCCAGGAGTAGGAGCCGTCCACGAAGTCGCCGTGTTGGGCCGACTCGTCCTCGCCGGTGACCGAACACGTGGCGGTGGCCGGGATGCCGGGCACGGTGGCGGGCGTGCCGGTGGACACCTCGACGGTTCCCGCCGCGACCCTCGTGCTGCCGATCGTGCACGAATAGCTGACCGGGAACGTCCGGGTCGAACCGCCGGTGTAGCCGGTGGCGTCGGTGCCCTGCCGCGGGGCGACGGCCTTGGCGATCACCAGGCTGCCGGTGTGGTGCACGACGGTGTTGGTGATGGCGACGGTCGCCGGCTGCTTGTCGGTGATCGTCGCCTGGCCGCCGGCCGGGCTGTAGGACACCGCCCCCCACTGGTAGGAGGAGTCCTTCAACCCGTCGGTGGGAGCGTCCTCGGAGACGGTACAGGTGGCGCCGGCGGGGATGTGGTCGATGCTGGTGGAGCCGCCGTCCGCCAGCGCGAAGCTGCCGCTGGTGACGGTGGCGCCATTCGCGGTGCAGGCGTAGCTGCCGGTGAACTGCTTTCCGCTGCCGGTGTAGCCCTCCGTGGCGCCGGTGACGGTCTTGCCGATGGTCAGCGACCCCTCCCGGTACCGGTTCGGCACCTGGCAGGTGACGATGTCGCCGTCCCGCAGCGTGAGTTCGTTGCCGGTCAGCAGGTCGGTCCCCTGGCACTTCCACGGCCCGTCCTGCAGGTAGCCGGCGGTGCCTGAGCCGGTGGGCGTCTCGCTGAGGATGTAGGTCCCGGCGGGGACGACCTGGCCCTCCACCTGGCCGGTGCCCTCTCCCGGGCCCGAGAACGAGACACCGGGGTCGGTGACGCTCTGCGCCGTCAGCGTCCAGTGGCTGGCAGGCGTCGGGCCGCCCTTGACCTGCTTGTGCAGGCTGAGCATCGCCGTCGGCGTGTAGGTGTTGGTGAAGGTGCAGGTGATGTTCGCCTGGGCGGCGCTCGGGGGCGCCGGGGTGTTGTCGATGGACAGGGTGCCGCTGGCCAGGTCGGCGATGGCGCCGTCGAACGGCACCTGGGTGGCGCCGCTGCCCTGGACGCAGGAGACGCCGGTCAGCGTCCACCTGCTATCGGCCGGTTCGTTCTCGGTGACGGTGACGGACTCGCCCTGCAGCAGTTGCTGCGCGCCGTACGAGTCGGTGCTGCCCTGCGTGGCGCGAAGGTCGAAGGCCGCTCCGTCCCACGGCGAGCCGTCCAGGTCGCTGGTGGAGGCGAAGGGGAAGGTGGTGGCGCGGTCCTGGCCAATCACCTTCTTGACGATGGTCAGCGAGCGGACCGCGGTCAGCGTCGCGTACAGGCACGCGGTGGTGTTGTCCTTCTCCTTGGTCCAGAAGTCGTTCTGGGTGTCGTCCGGCTTGGTGGTGCTGCAGCCGTTCCGGCCGGCCGGGGAGAACCCGTTGAACACCATCTTGTAGGGCAGCCCATCGATGGTGACGGTCCGGTCGGGGATCTGGCTGGTGAACTTGATCTCGTCCGCGCAGCCGTTGCTGTTGATGCCCCGGTAGTTCCATTCCGAGTTGCCCGAGCACCATCCGTTCCCGGGTTGGTTGTCGGTCTCCCACAGCCACCACGGCACGGTGAAGGTCGGTTGGCCGACGAGCCCATCCAGCCGGATGTTCAGATCGCCCTGGAACGTCTCGTGGTCGGCGTAGATCGGATTGTTGTAGTGGGTGACGGACGCCAGCAGGAAGGAGGTGCCGAGGGTGATATCGCCGCCACTGGCCGGCGAGATGCCCACCGTGCTGGCGTCGTCGCGCAGGTCGTCGCGATCCGACCATCCGGGGCAGTCGTTGCCGGTGGTGCCGTGGCTGGCCAGCGCCTCGCCGCTGCTGTCGACCCATCCGGTGGGGCCGTTCTCGAAGGCCGGGTGGTCGCGCCGGGTGCCGTCCACCGGCATGTAGCGCAGGCAGTCGTCGCTGTCGATCGACCCGTCGCCGGCCGACTGGCCCGCGATCTGCGCCTCGATGGTGCCGATGTCGGTGGCGGCGGCGTTGGCCTGCGGTGCCACCGACGGCAGCGACGTGTAGGTCAGCATTCCGGCCACCAGGGCGACGACCGCGAGCACGGTGACACTGCGCCGTACGGGCGAGGGCGCGCCGGATCGCCTTCGCCGCCCACCGGTGGCGCGATGCCGGGTTCGTGCCGTCTGATCTTCAACGCGGTTGGCTCCAAGCCCCCGTGTCCACTGCATGTCCGTGCTCCCCCACCTCGGTGGTCGTGATCCGCCGATGGCCTGATCGGGTGCGATCATCCCCTGGCCATTACTGCCTGTATGCGGGCCGCCGTCCCCCGAGTGCGATGCTCCGCTCATGATTGTGCACTACTCGAAGTGAGGAGGCTATGCGCGTCAGAGTGAAGTAACCACACTAACGAGTGATTATCTCCCCTGTTTGCTGACGCATATCTACTAATCGTGGATATTCGCGACTACTTCTGTGCGCCAAATGCGGGGTCGGGCGGCGGTTCGAGGAGAGAGTATGTGTTGACCCGAACAGGGGGTCCGTTCGGGTTGTTTCCACTCGATGTGACGTTCGAAGCGTGGGGTGACTGGCGCGCCGACGCGGGAGAGGGCTCAGTGCTGGCGCCGGCGGCGGACCCAGCCGACGGTCAGCACGGCGGCGCCGCCCAGCAGGGTGACCAGCGCGATCAGCAACCAGGCCGCTGCGCCGATGCCGGGCTGCCGCTCGGAGAGGCCGAGGGCTGCGGCCGGGGGCTCGATCCGGTCGAAGGCAGCGTTCCGCACGGCGACCTCTTGCGGGTCCGCCGCCGGCAGCGCGCGGGATGTCGGCGGTATCAGTGACACCGATACCGAGAGCGAGCCCGCTGCCGCATCGGCGCCATCCAGCGCCTTCGAGGTCGCCGGGATCAACGAGATCGCGGTGATCGACGCGACCGCGTCACCGCCCTCGGACGGCTGGCCCTCGCTCGGCACGGTGCCCACCGTGTGCACTGCCCCTCGAGCGCTCACGACGTTCGAGGGGCTCGCCGTGGCGATGCCCGCTCCTGCGACGACCAGGGCGAGCAGCAGCGATAGCAGCGCGGCGAACAGCGCCAGTGGATACCACCAGCGCGATCCACCGGATGGCGTACCGACCCGCGAAGGCTGCCCAGTCATCATGCGTCGATTGTCGCGCACCCACAGCGACGAGTCTCCATCACGGATGGGTGAATGACCATCCCATTCGGGTGGTTCGATCGCTGTTGGCGCCGCCTGCCGATGCCGCCTTACACACACGGTGAGCGCATGGCCACGCATCGGGGTGGCGACCCGCCCCGAACGCGTTCACGCAGGGCGGTCGCCCCAACCGGTCCGCCGCGGTTCCGGCGGTCTCCTGGGCCGGGGGGCAGGTCGGCCTGCGGTCCGATCACACACCCTCCCCGGAGGGTCGGAGGTGCCCGGCAGCCGGACCGATACCATGACGCCTCGTGACCATCCGCCCGATCGTGATCTGCGGCGAACCCGTGCTGCACCGGCCGGCCCGCCCGGTCACCGACTTCGACGACGAGCTGGCAGCGTTCGTGGACGATCTGTTCGAGACGAACACCGCGGCACACGGCGCAGGCCTGGCGGCGAACCAGGTGGGTGACGACCGCAGGGTGTTCGTCTACGACTGCCCGGACGACGAGGGTGTGCGGCGCCGCGGCTACGTGGTCAACCCCGTCATCGAGACCTCCGAGATCCCGGAGACGATGCCCGACCCCGAGGACGACCTGGAGGGCTGCCTGTCGGTGCCAGGGGAGAACTTCCCGACCGGCCGCGCCTCGTGGGCCAGGGTGACCGGCGTGGACGTCACCGGCGCGCCCGTCGAGGTCGAGGGAACGGGCTTCTTCGCCAGATGCCTCCAGCACGAGACCGACCACCTGGACGGACACCTGTACCTGGACCGGCTGATCGGCCGGAACGCCCGCGCGGCCAGGAAGGCGGTCAAGGCGCATGGCTGGGGGGTGCCGGGGGCGAGCTGGCTGCCCGGCACGGATCCCGACCCGTTCGGGCACTGACCACATCCTCCGGAGGCACTGACGCCTCCCCCAGGTTGGGCACCGACGCCGCCCCGGCGGTTCCGACGCCGCCCGGCGGTTCCGACGCCGCGCCCGGCGGGCCGGAACCGTGCTGGTCTGCGCGACCCGCGCCCCCCACCCTCGATGCCTCTGGGCGCCGGATGGCGGGGGTCCGGTCGCGCGGGTACCTGGTTTGGACGCAACGGCGCGCGGATACTGTAAAGATGTGACATCGGCTCCGGAGACAGACGCTCCCCGGTCTCCGGGCCCCTCCTCCGAAGATCACGACATCGCGGACAGCGCAGCAGTTCCCAGGCAATCCAACCCGGCATCGTCCGGCGGCCCCCCCTCCAGGTCCCAGCGCTCATCGCTGGTGGTCGTCGCGAACCGGCTGCCGTTCGACCTGCAGACCGCACCGGACGGCAGCACCACCGCACGGCAGGCGCCCGGCGGCCTGGTCACCGCGCTCGCGCCGATCCTGTCCCGCCAGCGGGGCGCCTGGATCGGCTGGCCGGGGACCGCGGACCTCAGCCTGGATCCGACGGTCGCCGACGACGTGTCGCTGTATCCGGTGAGGCTCACCAGCGGCGACGTGTCGGCCTACTACGAGGGCTTCTCCAACGACACGCTGTGGCCGCTGTACCACGACGCGGTGGTCGCCCCGCAGTTCCACCGGCAGTGGTGGGAGGTCTACGAGCGGGTGAACCGGCGGTTCGCGAAGGCCGCCGCCGAGGTGGCTGCGGACGACGCCACCGTGTGGATCCACGACTACCAGTTGCAGCTCGTGCCGGCCATGCTGCGACGGCTGCGCCCCGACGTGCGGATCGGCTTCTTCCTGCACATCCCGTTCCCGCCGGCCGAGCTGTTCATGCGGCTGCCCTGGCGCGCCGAGATCATCGGCGGGCTGCTGGGCGCCGACGTGGTGGGATTCCAGCTTCCCGGCGGGGCCCGCAACTTCGTCCGGCTGGCTCGCACCCTCACCGGTGCCGCCGTGTCCGGCAGCCTGATCGAGCACGACGGCCGCACGGTCCGCGCGGCCGCCTTCCCGATCTCCATCGACTCGGCCGGCCAGGCGGCCGTGGCCTCCTCGGACCAGGTGCGCGAGGACGCCGCCCGGCTGCGGTCCGACCTGGGCAACCCCCGGCGGGTGATCCTGGGGGTCGACCGGCTGGACTACACCAAGGGCATCAACGTGCGGCTGCGCGCGTTCGGGGAACTGCTCGCCGAGCGCGACCCGGCCGTGCAGGACACCGTGATGGTGCAGATCGCCACCCCCAGCCGGGAGCGGCTGAGTTCCTACGCGCGGATGCGCGAGGAGATCGAGCGGCAGGTGGGCGCCCTGAACGGGGAGCACGGGCGCATCGGCAGGCCCGCCGTGCACTACCTGCACCACTCGCTGCCGCGCGAGGAACTGGCCGCCTTCTACGTGGCCGCCGACGTGATGACGGTGACCCCGCTGCGCGACGGGATGAACCTGGTGGCCAAGGAGTACGTGGCCTGCCGGGTGAACGGCGGCGGGGTGCTGCTGCTCAGCGAGTTCACCGGGGCCGCCCACGAGCTGCGCTCGGCCGTGCTGGTCAACCCGTACGACACCGACGGCGTCAAGGAGGGCCTGCGCGTCGCGCTGAACCTGCCGCAACGCGAGGCGCAGCAACGGATGCGGGCCCTGCGCCGGCAGGTCCTCTCGCACGATGTGGACCGCTGGGCGGAGTCGTTCCTCGGCACCGTTCGCGAGCACCGGGACCGGGTGGCCACCGCGGCCGGCCGGCTGCCGGCCGGGGTGGTGCGCGCGGCTCGCCGGATCGCCGGGACGGAGCGGCTGCTCATCGCCACCGACTTCGACGGCACGCTCGCCCCGATCGTGGACAACCCGTCCGACGCCCGGGCGGTGCCGCAGGGTCTGGACAACCTGCACGCCCTCGCGGCACTGCCGGACACCGTGGTCGCGGTGGTGTCCGGGCGGTCCCTGGCCGACCTGCAATCGCTGGTCGGTGACCCCGGCCAGCTGTACCTGGTGGGCAGCCATGGCGCGGAACGCCGGTTACCACCGGGTCGCGCCTCGTCGTCACCGGTCGGGCCACGCGCGTTGACCGAGGCGGAGTCCGGCACGCTGGACTGGTTGCGCGGCACGCTGGACCGCATCAAGGAGCGGCACCCGGCGATCCGGCTGGAGCCCAAGCCGGTCGGCATCGCGGTGCACCTGAGGCAGACCGACGAGGCCGATGCCCGCGCGGTCACCCAGGAGATCACCACCGAGATCGGGGGCGACCCGGCGATCCGCACCATGCACGGCAAGAAGGTCGTCGAGCTGTCCGTCGTCGCGGTGGACAAGGGCATGGCGCTGCAGAGCCTGCGGGCGCAGACCGGCAGTACCGACGCGGTCTACATCGGTGACGACGTCACCGACGAGAACGCCTTCACCTCGCTGGCGCCGCACGACCTGGGGATCAAGGTGGGCGCCGGCGACACCGCCGCCCGGTTGCGAGTCGAGTCGCCCAGCGCCGTGGCGGACCTGCTGGGCGTGTTGCTGTCGGCGCGCGGCTCCTGGAACCAGCGCCGGGAGCAGCACCCTCGCCGGGGCGGCCGCCGATCCTGAACGGGTCAGGCCGCCCGCCCTGGGCGGGCCAGGCTGCCGGTCCTGGGGGGGCCGGTCCTGAGCGGGTCAGGGCGATCCTGGGCGGGCCCTGGGCGGGTCAGGCAGAGCATGCGTTCACGCCCGGCAGCGCCCGTCCGCCGAGGTCACACTCGCGGCGCCGCGGTCGTGATGCCCCGCACGAACGTGGTGGGCAGCACCACCCGGCGGGGTTCGGCGTGCACCGCGGGATCCAGCAGCAGCCGCGCAGCGTTCCGGCCCTTGTCGATCACCGGCTGGTCCACGGTGGTCAGACGCGCATCGAACGCGTCCCTGATCCCGTCGAACCCCGTCACCGATACGTCTTCCGGGACCCGCTGGCGGCGACGCCGCACCGCCTCGATCGCGCCCAGCGCCAGCACGTCCGAGGTGGCGATGATCGCCGTCAGGCCCGGGTCCAGGCCGAGCACCTCGTCGGCAGCGGACGCCCCCGCCTCCACGGTGTGGTCGAAGCGCTCCACGACCGGGATGCGGTCCCAGGCCACGCCGGCCGCGGTGAAGCCCTCCCGCAGGCCGGCCAGCCGGTTGCGCTGCACGTGGTAGTGCGCGGCCCGCTGGCGGGACAGGTCCACCGGCCCGTCCATCCGGGCACGGCCCAGCCGCATGCAGATGACCCCGACCCTGCGATGCCCGAGAGCGACCAGGTGGTCGGCCATCTCGCGCATCGCGGCAGCGTCGTCGATACCCACCAGGTCGGCGCCGGGCACCTTCGGCTGATCGCACACCACGGCCGGCAGCGGGCGCGCCAGCACGGCCCCCAGGTGCGGGTCGTCGTCCGGCATCGAGTACGCCACGAATCCGTCGACCGCGGCGCTGGATACCGCCATCACGTCGTCCGAGTCGGGGCTGGCCGGCACCAGCAGCAGCCCGATCCTGGCCTTGTCGCACTCCAGCGTCAGGCCCTCCAGGAACGCCACCGCCGCGGGGTCCCGGAAGGCGTAGGACAGTTGCTCGGTCAGCAGCAGCCCGACGGCACCGGCACGGCGGGTGCGCAGCGAGCGGGCCACCGGATCGGGGCCGGCGTAACCCAGCCGCCGGGCGGTCTCCATCACCTTCGCGCGCAGCTGCGGGGACAACTGGTCGGGTCGGTTGTAGGCGTTGGACACGGTGGTCCGCGACACCCCGAGCTCGGCCGCCAGGGACGCCAACGTCGCGGCCGGCCGGGTGCGGGACGCGCGTTGCATGCTGGCACGGTAGCCCGCAGTGACCGGCCCTCGATGCCCGGGTCGGCCGATCACCCACGGACCGGGACGCTAGCCCGTTCGGGTGAACCTGCCGCGGTGGTGGAAAGCGCTATCCAACGGTTGCTTGCCTGCGCGGCGGCGGGGCCGTACCGTCGGGCCAAGCGGTGGCGACCCGGCCGCCGTCGCCGCCACCGAGGCTCGGACGCACCAATGACCGGACCCTGCGTGGTGCCGGCGTCGGCAATGGCGCCCCACGGATCGGACCCGATGGGAAGGACGTGATCATGGCAGAAGTGACCTACGACGAGGCGTCGCGGATCTACCCCGGCAACCCGCCGGTCCGCGCCGTCGACCGGATGAGCCTGGAGATCCACGACGGCGAGTTCCTGGTGCTGGTCGGCCCCTCCGGTTCCGGTAAGTCCACCGCGCTGCGGATGCTGGCCGGCCTGGAGGACATCAACGAGGGTCGCATCCTGATCGGCGGCCGGGACGTGACCAACGTGCCGCCCAAGAACCGGGACATCGCCATGGTGTTCCAGAGCTACGCCCTGTACCCGCACATGACGGTCGCCGAGAACATGGGCTTCGCACTCAAGCTGCGCGGGATCCCCAAGGCGCAGATCGCCACCAAGGTCCGCGAGGCCGCCGGGCTGCTGGACCTGGCGCCGTACCTGGACCGCAAGCCCAAGGCGCTGTCCGGTGGTCAGCGGCAGCGCGTGGCGATGGGCCGGGCCATCGTCCGGGAGCCGAGCGTGTTCCTGATGGACGAGCCGCTGTCCAACCTGGACGCCAAGCTGCGGGTGGAGACCCGCGCCAACATCGCCGAACTGCAGGCCCGGCTGGGCACCACCACCGTCTACGTCACGCACGACCAGGTGGAGGCCATGACCATGGGCCACCGGGTGGCGGTGCTCAAGGACGGCGTGCTGCAGCAGTGCGACAC
>JBIQML010000054.1:0-14097 GCA_044463405.1 Nakamurella lactea
CCACAGCACGGTATGGGTGGGCAGTGTGCTCCCGTCGGACAGCGTCACGCTGTCGGATGTGATCGCCGTGACGCGGGTACCGAGCCTGACGCGCAGGCCCCGCCTGCGGAGCAGGTCGATCGCGAATCCGCCCAGTTGGGTGCCGAGTTCGGGCAGCACGCTGTCGGCCACATCGACGACCTGCCACGACACCTCGTCGCGGGACAGGCTGGGGAACCGGCCGAGTTGCGCCATCGTCATGCGATGCAACTGGGCGGCGGTCTCGGTACCGGCATATCCGGCGCCGACGACGAGGAATGTCAACCGAGCGCGCCGGTCCGCCGCATCGGTGGTGGCCGCGGCGATCTCCAACTGCCGCAGCACGTGATCGTGGATGTAGTCCGCTTCCACCACGGTCTTCAGTCCGAGCGCATGCTCGGTGAGGCCGGGGACCGGGACGGTTCGGGTGACACTGCCCAGTGTCAGGGCCAGGCGGTCCCAACCGACCACCGCCGGGGATCCGACACCGCATTGCACGGTGACGGTGCGGTTGGCGAGATCGACCTCCTCGACAACCCCCTGCAGGATGCGGGTGCGCTTGAGCACGCCGTGCAGGGGGACCGCGATCTGCAGAGCGCTGAGCCGTCCAGCCGCGACCTCGGGTAGCAGCGGGCTGTAGCACAGGTGTGAGGTCGCGCTGACGATCGTCAGATCGGCCTGGCCTGCCGGGAGGTGCCGCTCGATGGTGCGGGCCGCGAAGAATCCGGCAAAACCGCTACCCACCACCACGATCTTCGGTCTGCTCGCCGCCGAGGGGTCGTGCCCGGTCCGGCGGCGACGGAGCGCGCGCCGACGCGAGCGGCGCGGTACGACGGCGCGGTCGATGTCGGTTCGCATGGTCCGGTCCCATCTGTGTGAACACGCTCGTCGCGGGTGGGTTACGACCGAGCCTGCGGCGCCGTCACCGTCGCTCGCATCCGTGACGATCACCAGTCCGGCACCGGGCGAGGCGGGCCCCGGCCCCTGCCGGACCGACGCGGGCCCGGACTGGGCGATGTCACGGATGCCGGGTCCGAACCTGCCCGGCACCGTTGAGTCGTCAGATCACCCGATGGGCCAGGTGCTCGGATACCCGGCCCGCGAACGGAAAGCGAGGGACACCATGCGAGTACTGGTGGTCGGAGGTACCGGCCGAATCGGATCCGAGGTCATCGAACGGCTGCGTCAGCGAGGTCATCTGGCCACTGCGGCCGCGCCGAGCACCGGCGTCGACGTGATCACCGGCGCGGGGCTCGCCGAGGCCATGGATGGGGTAGACGTCGTCATCGACGTGAGCAATGCGCCCAGTTGGGCTGACGAGGACGTGATGAACTTCTTCACCACGTCGACGGCGAATCAACTTGCCGCGGAGCGGGCGTCGGGTATCGGCCACCACCTGGCGGTGTCGATCGTCGGAGCGCATCTGCTGCCCGACAGCGGATACCTGCGCGCGAAGGCGGCGCAGGAGGACCTGATCCGGCATGGCCAGGTTCCCTACACGATCCTGCGGTCCACCCAGTTCTTCGAATTCATCGCGGGTATCGCGGACAACGCCGGGGTCGACGGTACGGTTCGCTTGCCCGTCGTCCCGTTCCAGCCTGTCGCCGCCAGCGACGTCGCCGGCACGCTGGTCGAGTTGGCGACCGCCGAACCCGTCAATGGCGTGGTCGAACTCGGCGGCCCGGAACGATCGACGATGTACGACATGGCGGTCCGGGTTCTCGCCGCCAACGGCGACCCGCGCACGGTGATCGCTGACCCGGGCGCGCGGTACTTCGGCGCGGACGCTTCCGGAGGTCAGTTGGTTCCGGCCGGGGGCAGCCGCCTCGGTGCCATCAGCCTGCGGCAGTGGCTGCAGGGGTGACCCGATCGATCAAGCCGCCATTGCGGGAGCAAGGGTGGGTCCCAACCCGGCCGGCTCGGTGCGATTCGCACCGCGCCGCCCCGGCGGCCAGTGCAGAGTGTCGACCGAGGAGAGGCAGCATGACGGCGCCGGCAGTAGCGACAGGACCGGCAGTAGCGACAGGGCCGACGGTTCCGACTGTGCCCGGAAGCAACTCCCGCGGGATCGCCGCCGGCGGCCCGTATCGGTTCGAGCCGCCGGTCGACGAACTCGTGTCCGCCGCGAGCAGCGGGAATCCGGCCCGCCGGCGTCGCGCAGAGGACGCCGTGGTGCGGCACTTCCTGCCGATGGCCGACCGGATCGCTGCGCACTATTCGGTGCCCGGGATCGATCGCGATGACATGCAACAGGTGGCTCGGATCGGCCTGTTTGCCGCGGTGCGGCGCTGGCGGCCGGGAGCCGGAACCACCTTTCAACAATTCGCATACCCGACCATCCGGGGTGAGATCCTGCACTACGTGCGCGACCACGGGGCGACGATCCGGGTCCCGCGGCGCGCCTTCGAGGCCCGTCCGCGGGTTGCCGCCGCGGCCGATGATCTTCGTCAGCAGCTGCGCCGGGACCCGACTCCGGGGGAGATCGCGCTTCGGACGGAGGTACCCACCGATGTGATCCGTCAGATGCAGCTGACGGAGGGGCCGTGCCGTCCGCTGTCGATCGACGCGGATCCGCGCGGCACCGACCGGTGGACAGGGCAAGATGCTGCTGCACAGTCCGCGCTGGACCGGACCGAGGACCGCGCGGTGCTGCGCGAACGCGTTGCGGCACTGACCGATCGGCAGCGGTCGTTGCTCGCGCTGCGGTTCGTCTGGGACCAGAGCCAGCGGCAGATCGCCGAACGACTGGGCATCAGCCAGATGCATGTCTCCCGGACCCTTCGAGCGACCCTGGCCACGTTGCGGCAGCAGATCGAATGACAAGCCGACGGCGCCGCTGGCCCGCTTGATGGTGCTGCGGTGCCCTTTGTCCCCGATCACGACCGCGGCAGCGGACCCTATCGCTGGTCGAGGTCGGCCAGCGCCGACTTCAACTCGGCGCGAGAGCTGATGCCCAGCTTCACGAAGACCTTGCGCAGGTGGTACTCGGCGGTGCGTGCGCTGATGAACAGCCGCGCCCCGATATCGCGGTTCGTCAATCCGCTGCGAGCAAGCCGGGCAACGTTGAACTCCTGCTCGGTGAGCTCATCGACCGTCTCGGTCCTGCGTACGCGCACCGTTTCGCCCGTGGCCTGCAACTCGCGGTGGGCGCGTTCGGCGAAACCGTTCATGCCGCAGGCGAGCAGTCCCTGGTATGCCGATCGGAGTTGCTCGCGGGCATCCACCCGCCGGTTCTGCCGGCGAAGCATCTCGCCGTACAGAAGTTGGCTCCGTGCCACCAGCATCGGCACTCGCACCCGGGAATAGCGCTCGATCGCCTCGCGGTACAGCGCCTCGGCATCGGTTCCCTCGCTGACTTGTGCCCGCGCCTGTGCGAGGGCGGCCTGCGCCCAGTCACTCGCGCCGACCGGCTGGGTGACGCCTGCCAGCCGCGCCACGGCATCCTGGGCGATCGCGTGCTCGCCGGTGCGGGTGGCCGCTTCGACGACCTCCAGCAGGGTGCGCATCGCGTGGCCGAACTCGTGGACGTAGGGAATCTCTCCGCTGGCCGCGGCCAGCGCCTCGCGGTATCGCCCCGCGCCGTTGTAGACCAGGGCCTCGGCCATGTTCGCGACCGTCAGCGCGTAGCCCTCGCCGCGAGCCAGGCCGTCCGTGCGGAGATCCTTGGCCTGGCGCTCCACCTCCTCGACCCGTCCCCGATACGCCGCGACGAAGATGCGCCCGAATTTCGGCAGCGGGTGGCCGGTGACCGTCAAGATCGCATCGATCTCGTCGCACACCGCCTCGGCGGCGTCCAGCCGCCCGTCGAACGTGCGAACCACCATCAGCAACGTCAGCGCCATGGGCAGCACCGTCAGCACGCCTCCGGCCCTGGCCAATTCGACCTGACGCTCGGCGAGCATGCGTAGCCCGTCGGCGTCCCAGAGGTCCTGCGCGGCGCGGCCCGCGAACCACATCCAGCGCAATTCGAGGGAGTCCCACGTCTGCGCCCCGTCCTGCTGCTGCTCCGAGAAGGCGCGCAGCGCACGGCTCACCACCGGCAGGGCGGCCTGCTGGCCGCGGGTGGCCAACAGCGCCTGGCCCCGCAGTATCAGGTCTCCGGGCCGATCCGAGGAGTCTCCGTCGGTGGCCCTCAGGATGGCGTCGGCGATGTCGGTGACGGCGCCGGATTCGCCGAGCCGGCCCGCAGACAGCGCGGCGGACAGGGCGTCCATGTAGGTATCGCGAGCCAGCATCGGCGCGAACGGTTCGAGCGCCTGCGCGGCGGCCAGGAGCTGGCGCGGCGCTCTGCGGTCGCGTCGAAGTGCGTGGCCCGCCCGGGCGCGCAGCCTGCCGATGAGCGCGTCCTGCATCGGAGTCATGGCGTCGTCCCGGATGCTGTCCAACAGGCGCAGCGCCGGCTCCGGTGCGCCCGCGTCGAGCGTCGCCTCGGCCGCCGCTATCACGCGCTCGGTGTGTCGCGCGGGATCCGGTGACAGCTCGGCTGCCCGTTCCAGGAACGCCGCGGACGCGGCGACTCCGCCACGAGAACGCTCACGCGCTGCGGACTGTTCCAGGTTTGCGGCCACCTGCTCGTCGGGGCCAACGGCGGCGCAGGCCCGATGCCAGGCGCGCCGGTCCGGATCGCGGTCGGCGATCGTCGCGTCGGCCAGCGCCGCATGCGCGCGCCGACGGTCCTCGGGTGAGGCGGCCCGGTAGACGGCGGACCGGATGAGGGGATGGCGGAACTCCACGCGGGCGCCGACCACCAGCGCCTCGGCGCGCTCGGCGATGTCGAGGTGCTCCGGATCCAACCCCAACCGGGCACCCGCCCGCCACAGCAGCCTGGGGTCGCCGGTGGGGTCCGCGGCCGCGAGCAGCAGCAGCATCTGGGTCGCCGCAGGTAGCGAACCGAGCCGGGCCAACACGCTGTGCTCGATCCGGCTCTCGATGGGGATCGACTCGGCAAGGGCGAACCCACCGGCCATCTCGGTGGAGGTCAGCGCCCGCGGCAACTCGCGCAGCGCCAGCGGATTGCCGTGGCATTCGGCGATCAGCTGATCTCGCACCCTCTCGTCGATGGCGCCGGGCAGCGCGGTCCGGAGCAGAAAGCGAGCGTCCTCATCCGCCAGCCCGCCGACCGCCATCTGGGGCAGGTCCGCGAATTGTTGGCCGATCTGGCGCATCGCCACGACGATCGCGATGCCCTCCGCGCTGATCCTGCGGGCGACGAAGGCCAGCGTTCGCGCCGACAGGTCGTCGAGCCATTGCGCGTCGTCGACGATGCACAGCAGGGCGCGGTCGGCCGCCAGCTCGGTGAGCACGCCCAGCACCGCCAGGCCGACCAGGAAGGGGTTGGGTGCGCCGGCGTCGCGCAGCCCGAGAGCCGTCTCCAGCGCGTGCTGCTGAGGCTCCGGCAGTCCCGCCGCCGGCGGCATCAGGCGCCCGCATAGCAATTGCAGGCCGGCGTAGGGCAATTCCGTCTCCGCTTCCGAGGCCACCGTTCGCTCGACCCTCACCGTGTGCTCGGCCCTGGCGGCGATGCGGTCCAGCAGCGCGGTCTTGCCGACTCCGGCATCGCCCCACACCAGCAGCGCGCCGCTTTGACCGGCGCGGGCGCGCATCACCAGCCGGTCGAGGTCAGCCAGCTCCTGGTCGCGTCCAAGCAGCGGCTCGGGACCCGCGACCGAGGAGGGCCGGTTCTGGGCGCCCGTCATGGAAGATCGTCCGGAACGAGCGAAGGCACGGTGCGTCTCCCGCCAGGAATGGTCGAGACAGGTGCTCAGAATACAAGATCGCACGTCACCGGTCGTGGTCTGTATCACCCGCATTGCCCACGACACCCCGCAGGTGACCCACCGGTCACCTCGTCGGGGACTCGACTGGGGTTCGTCACGGATTCGAGCGGCGGCAACGACGCGCGAGTGTGTATCTCGTCGGATCAACCCATCCCGAACGAGGAGCAGAACATGAGCACATTCACCGCTCACGACGGCACTGAGATCTACTACAAGGACTGGGGTCAGGGCCCCGTGGTCACCTTCTCGCACGGCTGGCCACTCAACTCGGACGCCTGGGACGGCCAGCTGCTGTTCCTGGCACACCATGGCTACCGCGTCATCGCGCACGACCGCCGCGGGCACGGCCGCTCCGGCCAGGCCTGGACGGGCAACGACATGAACGGCTACGCCGACGATCTGGCGACGTTGATCACCACCTTGGACCTGCACGACATCACGATGGTGGGTCACTCGACCGGCGGCGGCGAGGTCGCTCGCTACATCGGACGCCATGGGACCGAGCGGGTCAGCAAGGCGGTCCTGATCGGAGCGGTGCCGCCCGTCATGGTCAAGTCCGAGTCGAATCCCGACGGGATACCACTGGAGGTCTTCGACACCCTCCGCCAGAGCCTCGTCACCGATCGCGCGCAGTTCTTCAAGGACTTCGCGATCTCGTTCTACGGTGCAAATCGGGACGGCGCAGACGTCTCCGACGGTCTGCTCGACCAGTTCTGGCGGCTGAGCATGCAGGCCGGCTTGAAGAACGTGTACGACTGCGTCGAGGCGTTCTCGGAGACCGACTTCACCTCCGATCTGGAGAAGTTCGACATCCCGACGCTGCAGCTTCACGGCGAGGACGACCAGATCGTTCCCATCAACGACACCGCGGTGAAGGCCGCCAAGCTGATCAAGCAGTCCACCGCGATCTACTACCCGGGCGCCCCCCACGGCATCCCGGACACCCACCGGGAGCAGGTCAACGCGGATCTGTTGGCCTTCCTGAGGAGCTGATCGATCGGGCGGTGGCGGCCGGCCGCCCGTCGCCCCATACGCGAAGGAGGGTTCCGTCATGGACGAGCAGGCCTGGGAGACCACCGCGTGCCCGGCGTGCGGGCTGATCTCCGAGATCGTCTGGCGCGACGAGTTGGCCTCGACCGATGGCATGGTCACGCACGTCTACGTCCGGTGCTCCCAGCGGCACTGGTTCCTGCTGCCCGAAGAATCGCTTGCTTCTGGTGCCCGACGCGCCCGACGCGCCCGCCCGCCCGGCCGCCCGGCGGCAGGGGCGCCCTGCCGCGTCGCCCGGATACCGGACTGAGGGCAGGTGTTCACCGTGAAGCGATCTGGCCGGGAGCAGCCCGTCCGCGACTCCGATCGCCCGGCGCGTCGGGGCACCGACCCAGTGACCGCATGGTCGCCTCCTCGGGCCACCATGGCCGACATCGCCGACCAGATCAGGGACGTCGCCGAGGACCTGCCGCTGTTCTTCGTGACCCCGCTGATGCGACATTGGCATCGCACCTGGGGGGCCACGGTGGACGAGGTCGCCGCGGACATGCCCGGCGACGAACTGCTGCCACGCGCCCACTACTGCTGCACCCGCGCGATCACAGTGGATGCCCCGGTGGAAGCCGTGTGGCCCTGGCTGATCCAGGTGGGATGGTCCCGCGGCGGTTGGTACGCCGACGACTTGCTCGACAACTTCGCCCGCCCCAGCGCGCGTCAGGTCGTCCCGCAACTGCAGGACCTGCATGTCGGGCAGTGGCTTCGGATGATGCCTCACGCATCCGAGCGGACCGCGTTCAAGGTCGACAGCTTCGTCCGGGATTCTTGGCTGCTGTGGCGCACGCCGAATCGGACCTGGTCCTGGCGGCTGGTGCCCTCGGGACAGGCACGGACACGCTTGATCACCAGGATCCGCACCCGCTACGAGTGGCGGCGGCCACTGACCCCGCTGACCGTGCTGCTCATGGAGGTCGCCGACTACCCGATGATGCGCCGCATGCTTCGCGGCATCCGGGATCGGGCCAGGGAGCACTATCAGCTGTCCATGGCACCACGGTCGAAAGGGGCGCTGTCATGTTGATCATGGCCGAAGGGCGCCTGCCCGAGGCGGCCGGCCGCGACCAGGATCGGGCCACGGCCGCGTGGCTGGGACCGATGATGGATTCCGGTTTCTTGCACGCCGGATGGATCCGGGGCGGGCGGGGAACCATGTTGCTGTTGATCTCCGCGCCAGATCTTGGCAGCGCGCTGGGGCGGCTGGCGGATCTGCCGCTGGTGCGTGACCTCGGGCTTGTGTTCGACCTGCAGCCCGTGACGGCGCTGCGATTTCGCTGAGCGTGGCCACGGTGCCGTGTCGATCGTCGGATGGTAGCCGCGACGACAGGATTGCGCGGACGGTTCCCGGTACCGGTCCCGGTGTGTCGGCGGCCGCCGGGTGTCGGATCCGCGGTCTTCGTCCGGTCCTTCGATCGCTGCGGCGGAATATCCGATAGGGGGTATCCATCTGACCCGACCGGAAGCCCAGACCCTGAAATCCTGCCGCCAGATTGCTCCCCGATCACGGCCGCCTGCGGAAACGCCGGCCGGTCGGCGAAACTGGGGGCAGATTTTCAGATCGTCGCGCGTTCTCGATTGATCGACGCAGGCCGGATCGGCGCAGGTCGGGCGGGTCGCGTTGGTTCCGGACGGCAGGTCCGCATAGTCTGGTCGCGGTCGTCGGGAGGACGACCTGGGCTCACGTGGGAGTAACGGGACAGATGACCCAACCGGATGACGCAGCGTGGATCGCCGCGGCCGGTGCCCCCCGTCCGGCGCCGGCCGATCGGCCCACCCAGGAACCCGCTGGCCAGGCGGCAGCGGTCGGCAGTGCAGGGGCCACCGCCGAACCGTCACCACCCGCCCAGCCGGACACCGTCGCCCAGCCGGACACCGCTGCCCAGCCGAGTGCCGACGGTCTACCGTCCTCCGACGAGCGTTCCGGAGAACTCGGCCCCACCGGCCGCCCGCCCCGTGCCATCCCCGAGCCGCAGCCGCTGACCTCGCACGGCCCCGCCAGGGTGATCGCCATGTGCAACCAGAAGGGCGGGGTCGGCAAGACCACCTCCACCATCAACCTGGGGGCTGCGCTGGCCGAGTACGGCCGCCGGGTGTTGCTGGTCGACCTCGACCCGCAGGGCGCGCTGTCCGCCGGCCTGGGGGTCGCCTCGCACGAGCTGGATCACACGATCTACAACCTGATGCTGGAGTCGTCCACCACGATCACCGACGTGCTGGTGCCCACCCGGATCGAGGGCGTGGACCTGATCCCGGCGAACATCGACCTGTCGGCTGCCGAGGTACAGCTGATCAACGAGGTGGGCCGGGAGCAGACGCTGGCCCGGGCGCTGCGCCCTGTGCTGCACAGCTACGACTACGTGCTGATCGACTGCCAGCCGTCGCTGGGACTGCTCACCGTGAACGCGTTGGCCTGCTCGGACCAGGTGATCATGCCGCTGGCCGCGGAGTTCTTCTCGCTGCGCGGGGTGGCGCTGCTGGTGGACACCGTGGACAAGGTCAGGGCGCGCATCAATCCCGACCTGTCGATCGGCGGGGTACTGGTGACGATGTTCGACGGCCGCACCGTGCACGCTCGCGAGGTGGTCGCGATGCTGGTGCAGCGCTTCGGAGACCAGGTCTTCGACGCCGTCATCGCCCGCACCGTGAAGTTCCCGGAGACCACCGTCGCGGGGGAGCCCATCACGTCCTACGCTCCGGCATCCGCCGCCGCCGAGGCCTACCGGGCGCTGGCCCGCGAGGTGATCGCACGGTGAGCGACGCCGGAGCGAGGCTGGGCCGTCGCCACGCAGTGGCAGGCACGGCGAGCGGAGCGCGGAGCGAACGGTCGGGCACGGTGAGTGGAGCCGGCGACCCGTGGGGCGCGGTGAGCGAGCGGTGATGACGGCGTCGCCGACCTCGCCCGAGTCGGCGGTGCCCGAGCCCCGGCCGGAGTCCGGCCCTGTGACCCTGCAGGACGCGTCGGGGCCCCAGGAGTCCTCGCAGGCTGCCGAGTCGGCGCACCAGCCCGAAGCGGCGTCGGCCGAGCCCGACCCCGCGGCCTCCCCGATCTCCTCGCACTCCTTCCACGTACGGCTGGACAACTTCGATGGGCCGTTCGACCTGCTGCTGCAGCTGATCAGCGCGCAGCGGATGGACGTCACGGAGATCGCGCTGCACCGGGTGACAGACGACTTCATCGCGCACATCCGTGCCCTGGGCCAGGACTGGGATCTGGGGCAGGCCACCGAGTTCCTGGTGGTGGCCGCCACCCTGCTGGACCTGAAGGCCGCCCGCCTGCTGCCCGGGGGCGATGCGGAGGATCCGGCCGACCTCGCACTGCTGGAATCCAGGGACCTGCTGTTCGCCCGGCTGCTGGCCTACCGGGCATACCAGCAGGTCGCCGCCCTGTTCGCGGAGCTGCAGGCCACCGCGCTGCGCCGCTACCCCCGGGCGGTGACGCTGGAGGAGCGGTACCTGAACCTGCTGCCCGAGGTGCGGATCGGCATGGACGCCGCCGCCTTCGCCGACATGGCGACCGCCGTGTTCGCCCCCAAGCCCCCGCCTCCCGAGGTGTCGGTGGCGCACATCCACTCCAGCCCGGAATCGGTCGCCGAGCACACCGCGGCGATGGTGGAGCGGCTGGCGTCGGTGGGCCGGGCGACGTTCTCGGAGCTGGTGGCGGACTGCACGAACGTCATGCAGGTGGTGGCCCGGTTCCTGGGACTGCTGAACCTGTATCGCAATGCGGCGGTGGCCTTCGACCAGGACGAGCCGATGGGGATGCTGACCGTACGCTGGACCGGGCAGTCCGCCGGCGACGGGATGCGGGACACCGACGAGGAGTACGAGTGAGCGACGGGGTAGTGGGCGGTGTCCGTCGCGACGAAGTCGCAGGACGCCGGGGAGCGGAGCCGGAGCGAGCCATGGGTACAGCAAGCCAGTATGCCGAACGTGGCGAATCGGCCGAGCCAGGCGGTGACGAGGTCCGCGAGGATGCCGAGTTCGACGATGCGGAGCCGTCACTGGTGGCCGACGCCGATGTGCCCTCGGCGCTGGAGGCCGTGCTGCTGGTGGTGGACGCGCCGGTGACGGAGTCCGCGCTGGCCGCCGCCGTCGGCAGGTCGGCCACCGAGGTCCGCCAACACCTGCTGGCCATGTCCGAGCGGCTGTCCGCCGACCGATCCGGCATCGACCTGCGAGAGTCCGGCGGCGGCTGGCGCTTCTACACCCGCGAGGACTTCGCGCCGGTGGTGGAGCGCTTCGTGCTGGATGGGGCCCAGACCCGGCTGTCCCGGGCCGCGCTGGAGTCCCTGGCCGTCATCGCCTACCGGCAGCCCGTCACCCGGGCGCGGGTGTCGGCGGTGCGCGGGGTGAACGTGGACGGGGTGATCCGCACGCTGCTCGCCCGCGGCCTGGTCGAGGAGGCCGGGACCGACGCCGACACCGGAGGCATCCTGTACCGCACGACCGAGCTGTTCCTGGAGCGCATGGGGCTGGGCGGCATCGACGACCTGCCGCCGCTGGGGCCGCTGCTGCCCGATGTGGACGCGATCGACGATGTCTGAGCGTCCCGCGCGGCGGCGCGCGCCGTCCGGCAACAAGGCGCCCGAAACCGACCCGGGCGCGGACGGGGCGCCCCCCGACGACGGCCGGGTCAGGTTGCAGAAGGTGCTCTCCGCCGCGGGCGTCGCCTCCCGTCGCAAGGCCGAGGAACTCATCCGCGCCGGTCGGGTGCGGGTCGACGGCATCGTGGTGCGCGAGATGGGGGTGCGGATCGACCCCGACCGCGCGGTGGTGCACGTGGACGGCGATCGCGTGGTGCTGCGCCAGGACCTCGTCTACCTGGCCCTGAACAAGATGCCCGGCATGCTGTCCACCATGTCGGACGCCCAGGGCCGGCCCCACATCGGGCAGTTGCTGGCCGACTGGGGGGTGACGACCCGGCTGTTCCACGTGGGTCGGCTGGACATGGACTCCGAGGGTCTGCTGCTGCTGACCAACGACGGCGAGCTGGCGCACCGGCTGACCCACCCTTCCTTCGGCGTGGCCAAGACCTACATGGCCGAGGTGCCCGGGCCGATCCCGAAGGACCTCGGCCGCCGGCTGCGCGCGGGGGTCGAGCTGGACGACGGCCTGGTCAGGGTCGACTCGTTCGACATCAAGGACGTCCTGGGCGGCCGCGCCGTCGTCGAGGTGGTGCTGCACGAGGGCCGCAAGCATGTGGTGCGCCGGTTGCTGGCCGCGGTCGACCATCCGGTGTCCCGGCTGGTGCGCACCCAGATCGGCGACGTACAACTGGGGCATCAACGTCCGGGGACGCTGCGTAAGCTGAACCCCGTGGAAATTTCGCTGCTGTACCGGGCGGTGGGGCTGTGACGACGGGGCAGCGGGAATCATGGGACGATGAGTCGACGACCACGGCTGATTTCGTCATTGCCGTCGACGGGCCGTCCGGCACCGGCAAGTCGACGGTGTCCCGGCGGGTGGCAGAGGTTCTGCGCGCGGGCTATCTGGACACCGGCGCGCTGTACCGGATCGTCACCCTGAACGTGCTGGACGCCGGGATCGACCCGCAGGACTCCGCGGCGGTCGCGGATTCGCTGACCGGCCTGGACTTTCCGTCCCCGATTGATCCCCGCAGCCAGCGCCAGCAGTTGCACGGACGGGACGTCACGGGCCGAATCCGGGATTCCGACGTGACGGCGGCGGTGACGCCTGTGTCGGCGAACCCCGCGGTGCGCCGGTTCCTGCTCGAACGGCAGCGCTCCCTGGCGCGGTCCGGGCGAATGGTGGTGGAGGGTCGCGACATCGGGACCGTGATCGTGCCGGACGCCGAGTTGAAGATCTACCTGACCGCCGATGCCGCGGAGCGCGCCCGTCGGCGCTACCGGCAGACCGTCACGGCGGGGGTGCGGGAGGCTGACACCGAGGACGCGTTGGCGGCCGTCGCACGGGACCTGCACCGGCGGGACACGCTGGACTCCAGCCGGCAGCATGCACCGCTGCAGGCCGCGTCCGATGCCGTGGTGATCGACTCGTCGGCTCTCGGTGTCGAGGAGACGGTCGCCGCCGTGCTGGATCTCGCCGCGGCCAGGGGTATTCGGTGAGCGAGACCGAAGCGAGCGCGCGGTCGCGCAGCGCCGCCGGTGTGACGGCGCCAGGCCCGGCGAGCGGAGTGTCGAGCGAACGATCGGGCGCGGTGAGCGAGACCGAAGCGAGGACCGGCCGGGGTGGGTCGCTGCCGGTGCGATGGTTCCGGCTGGGCGGTGACGACGACCCGGTCCCGGCCTCGATCGTGCCGCGCAACGTCGACCGGGGGCGGCGTATCGGTATCGCCCTGTCACACCTGCTGTACCGCATGCAGATCCGCGGCGAGGAGAACATTCCGCGGTCCGGTCCGCTGGTGATCGTGGCGAATCACACCGCCTTCATGGACGGGCCGATGCTGTTCGGTCGACTGCCCCGCCGCGTCTCGTTCCTGGTCAAGGCCGAGGTGCTCCGCGGGCCGTTGGGCTGGCTGCTGCGTACCGTTGGCCAGTACGCCATCGACCGTGCCGCTCCGCAGCGAGAGGTGCTGCTGGCCTCGCTGGCGCAGCTCAAGGCCGGCGGGGCGATCGGCATCTTCCCGGAGGGCCAGCGCACGACGGGACAGGTGAGCACCGTCTTCCGCGGGGCCGGGTGGCTGGCCGTGCGGGCTGGTTCCACGGTGGTGCCCGTTGCGGTGCGCGGCACTGCGCGGCCTGCCGGCCGGCGCATCCCCCGGCTGCTGCCGCGGGTCCGCGTGCGGGTGGGGGAGCCGTTCGACATTCCGCAGGGCACCGGCAAAATCGCCATCGACACTGCGACGGCGACCATCCAGCAAAGGCTGTCTGCCCTGGTCATGCGACTCGACACCGAACTCGCGGAGACACGGCACCGCGGGAGGGCGTCATGAGCGCGGACCCGCCTCAGGACACGGCGCTGTCGGAGCTTCCTTCCACCGATGGCACGTGGAGCGACGAGAGCGAGTTCTCCGGGTGGGAGGACGACGGGCTTGCCGACGCAGACCGCGGTGACGACGGGACGGGCCCACCGTCGCCGGTGGTCGCCGTGGTCGGGCGACCCAACGTGGGAAAGTCGACGCTGGTCAACCGCATCATCGGTCGCCGTGAGGCGGTGGTGCAGGACGTGCCGGGCGTCACCCGCGATCGCGTCTCCTACGACGGTCTGTGGCAGGGCCGCACCTTCACCGTGGTGGACACCGGCGGGTGGGAGCCTGACGCCCGCGGAATGGCCGCAT
>JBIQML010000055.1:0-14088 GCA_044463405.1 Nakamurella lactea
AGGATGTGCTTGGCCAGCGTCTCGTGGACCTGGCCCGGCGCCACCCGGCTCGCAGCAAAATTTCTTGTGAGGGTCGATGTAGTCCGCATAATTTGGAGTCTAAACGGTTCGCATCGAAAAAAGCAGTCACCTGATCGGGCGAGCGACCGTGTATGACGCCGTCCTGCGGCGCAGCCGCTCGGGGGCCGCGTCCGGCGGCGAAGCTGGCGATCGGTGGTTTCGCCGCGGATGACGCCGCTTGGCGGCGCAGCCGCCGCGGGCTGCGTCATATCCGTGCACTCGGGAACGGCCGTCGGCTATTTCAGTATGGCGAGCCGGGAGCGGTCGATCGTCATGCTGATCGCCCCGATGATCAACACCCCGTACAACACCGGCTCGACGCCCGGGTCGAGGCCGATCAGCCCGAGTCCGGATCGCAACAACACGATGATCAGCACGCCCACCACCGTGCGCATGAGGCCGCCGAAACCGCCGGTGATGGCGGTGCCGCCGATCACGATCGCGGCCAGCGAGGGCAGCAGCAGACCGCCAGCCAGGGTGGACGAGCCGCTGAACGTTTGCGTCACCAGCAGCGCGCCGGCCAGGCCGGACGTCATGCCGGACAGCGTCAGTGTGGCGATCTTCACCGCGCCGACCGGCAATCCGGCAAGCCTGGCTGCCGACTCTCCGTATCCAATCGCCCGCACTGACCGGCCGAACGGCGTCAGCAGCATGGCAAGGATTACCACGGCCACGACCAGGCCGGTGATGACGACGCTGTTCGGAATCAGGCCGCCGACCTTGTTCGAGCCCCACGAAAGCGCATCGAGGTCGGACACCGGCAACGATCCCGCGTTCGAGAACACCAGCGCCAGGCCGGCCCACAGCGCCATGCCGCCAAGCGTCACCACGAAGGAAGGGACCTTGAAGGCGACATACACGATTCCTTGCAGCGCCCCGGCAGCCCCGGCCACCAGGACGACAGCGAGCGCGGCCCACGCGCCCATCGATGGGATCCAGAGGGCGAGCAGCACTGAGGACAGCGAGGCCAGTGCGGCGGTCGACAAATCGATGGCTCCGCACAGAATGACGAGCGTCGCCCCGATCGACAACGCGACCAGTGGCGCGGCAGAGTCCGCCATGGTGAGCAGGCTGCGCGTGGTGAGCATGCCCGGCACCTGCGAGGAGATCGCCAGCAGCAGCACGACGAACACCACGATCGGCATGAAGCGGATGGTCTGACGTCGGAGGTCCCGGGCGCGGGAGCGCCGGTCCGGGCTGCTCGCGTCAGCGGGCCCCTCGGGATGTGATTCGGAATCTTTGAGAAGAGTGCTCATACCATCGCGCTCACAATGTCGACGGGGGACGGTTTTCGGTCGGCCGGGGCGGGGATCTCCGCGCGGATTTCGCCGTCCTTCAGCACGAGGACGCGATGGCTCATGGCGATCGCCTCCTCCAGCGTGTCGGCGATCAGGATGACGGTGCAGCCTTGGCCCGCCAGGTCTCGAATCAACCGGTAGACCTCCGACTTGGCTCCGACGTCCAGCCCGCGCGTCGGGTGGTCCAGGACCAGCACGCGGAGATCCGGCGAGAGCAGCCACCGGGCGAGGGTGACCTTCTGCTGGTTTCCGCCGGACAGCGCGCCGATCGGTGTGGACAGGCCGGGGGTCTTGATGCCGAGCCGCTCGACCCAGTGCCGCACGGCCTTCCGCTCGGCGCGATGATCGATGAACGGCCCGCGACAGAACTCGCTCACATGGCTCAGGGACATGTTTTCGGCGACCGACAGCGGTGCGATCATGCCGTCCGTGCGTCGTTCTGCCGGCACGTACCCGATTCCGTGTCGGCTGGCCCGTCGGGGAGTACGCAGGACGACCGGCTTTCCGTCGAGGGTGAGTGTGACAGCGCGAGCGGTGTCTCCGAAGACGCCTCGGGCAACGGCCTCACGACCCGAACCTTCCACCCCGGCCAGGGCGACTACCTCGCCCGGCGCGGCGTCGAACGAGACGGTGGTCCGCGGCGTCGTCGTTAGGCCGGACACGACGAGGCGCCGGTCTGCCGGGACGTCGTCGTTCTGCCGCTCCAGGTGGTAGTGGCTGTCGGGTGACGTGTGGCCGACGAGCAGGCGGTGCAGTTCGGCGACATCGACATGGTGCGGATCGACCTCAGCGACGGATTGCCCGCCGCGCAGTACGTGCACCCGGTCGGAGATCGCCAGTACCTCGTCGAGCCGGTGCGAGACGAAAACGACCGACGCGCGTTCCCGCAGCCGCCGCACGTGCTCGAACAGCCGCTCGACCTCCTGTGCCTCCAACACGCTCGTCGGCTCGTCCAACAGGATGACCGGCTCCACCTGAGTGCGGTCCTCGATCGCCGTGGCCTTGGCGATCTCGACCATCTGCCGCTGGGCGAAGGTGAGGGTGTCGGTTCGAGCAGCAGCGTCTACGTCGATCTCTAACCGGTCGAGGTGGCGTTGGGCCGCGGCGAATAGCGACTTCCAGCGGTACCAACCGCCGCGAACGGATCCGCCTTCGCTACCCAGCAGAATGTTCTCGGCGACGGTCAGGTTCGGCACCAGTGATTGCTCCTGATACACCATCGCGATGCCGAGCGTGTTGGCGTGTTGCACACCGCGCAGGCTGACCGGAGCGCCGCGCACTAGCAGGCGTCCACGGTCGGGTCGCACCAGGCCGACGAAGCTCTTCAGCAGGGTGGACTTGCCGGCGCCGTTTTCGCCGACCAGTCCGAGGATCTCGTGGCCGCGGACGGTCACCGACATGCCGTCGAGGGCGGTTGTGCCGGGATAGTGCTTGACCAGGTTGTCGGCGGCCAGCACCACATCGGTGTTGGGAGCGTTCATTTCACGACCCCGAGTTTCCGGCGGATTGGCCAGGTGGTGGCCGCGACCGCCACGACGACTGCCACGCCCAGTACGGCGTTTTGCACGTACGAGCTGACCCCCACGAGCACCAGGCCGTTGCCCAGTACGGTCAGCACCAGTACACCGATAGTGGACTGCACGACACCGCCGCGTCCGCCGGACAGCAGCGTCCCGCCGACCACGGCGGCCGCGATCGAAGAGAAGTTGAGCCCGGCGCCGGCTTGGACAACACCGGAACCGAGCTGTGCCAGCAGCAGTAAGGCGCCCAGCCCATAGAACAGGCCGGCAAGCGCGAAAACGAAGATCTTGTATCGGCTTAAGTTCACACCGGACAGCCGGATCACATCCTCCGCGCCACCGATCGCGTAAGCGTACCGGCCGACACGGGTGTACTTCTGGATCAGCCAGCCGATGACAACGGCTCCCAACGCCACATACGTCACGGCGGTGAACCCAAGCCACCGCCAGCGGGCCAGCCCCGCCACTATCGGGTCGCTGACGCTGATCGGTGTGCCTGCGAAGAGCATGGTTCCTATTCCGAGGCCCACGGCGGAGACGCCGAGCGTGGCCATCAGCGACGGAATCCGGATTTTGGTGAGGATGAGCCCGTTCAGCGTGCCGAATGCCGCGCCGACCCCGAGGACCGCCAGAATGCCGAGGAGGCCGAGATCGTTGTCGTTGCGGGTGTTGGCCACGAGAACGGCGCCCACCATGACCCCCGTGCCGATGATGCCTTCCATTGATAGGTCGATGGCGCCCATGAACAGGACGAAGGTGGTGCCGACAGTGACCACTGCCAGCACGGATCCGGTGTCGAGGATGTTGTGCAGATTCGACAGGGTGCGGAAACGCGGACTGGCGATCGCGAAGCCGACGGTCAGGGCGACCAGCGCTGCCAGGGGAGCGAAGTCGACCAAGGTCCAGCGGCGGGACCGCGGGTGAACCCGCGTTCCCGCCGCTGGCGCCGTGGGCCGCACGATGTCCGGCTCAGGGATGATCGTCATCCAATCGGCTCTGTAGCGCGGTCGAAGACGTGCTCGCAGTCGTATTCACCGACGTCCAGTGTGCTGGAGGCGAATTCCTCGACGTTTTCTTTGGTGATCGAGAACTGCTTGGCGTAGAACTCGCGCTGCGAGTTCGGCATGGACGCCAGGTCGATGGCACCGGTCGCCACGCAGTAGCCGAGGGCCAAGCCTTCACCGCCTTGCCAGGTCGGGTCGCTGGCGGTGGTCGCCAGCATCTTTCCGGCCCGGATGGCGTCGAGCGCCTCGGGGACGGCGTCCGTTCCGGTGATCTTGACGTCCGTCATGCCGGCTGTCTCGAGGGCCTGCAAGGCACCGAGAGCCATGTCGTCGTTCGAAGACCAGATGCCGTTGATGTCGTCGCCGTACTTGGTGATCAAAGTCTTGGTGATGGACAGTCCCTCGGCCCGCACGAAGTTGCCGGACTGGGAGTCGAGAACCTTGATGTTCGGGTACTCGGACAGTGCTTTCTTCAGGCCTTCCGAGCGGTCCTTGTCGGCCGACGAATCGAGCTGGCCGTGCAACTCGATGATGTTGCCCTCGCCGCCCATAGCATCGAACAGGGCCTTGGCCATCGTGTACCCGACCCATTTGCCGTCGAAGGCGATGTTCGCGACCCACGTGTCGTATCCGTCCCAGGGGTGCAGGTCCGCAGGCTTGTTCCATTGGGTCACGACGAGCACTCCGGCCGCCTGCGCCTCCTTGACGACGGGTGCCGCATCGGAGTCGTTGTTCGGCAGGATGTTCAGGATGTAGCAGGGCGCCTCTTCGGGGCTGATGCTGGCCAGGAGCTGCTTGATCTGCTGCTGCTGCTTGGACGAGTCGTTGTCGTAGGTGAGGTCCGTCTGGGTGGCGCCCACCGAATCGGAGAATGCCTTTCCGCCGGCGAGCCAGGACGTGTAGAACGGATTGACGTTGTCGCGCACCTGGACGAAAGTCTTGTACTCGCCCGATGCGCACGCGGCGGCGGAGCTGCCTTCGGCCGCGTCGGCGGCGCTGGTTTCGCCGGTCGCGGCCGACGTGGTGGCCTCGGATGAGCTGGCGTCCGCCGCTTGGGAACCGGTATCCGCCGCTGCGGAGACGTCACCCGACGAACCGGTCGAGGCGCAGGCGCTCAGGGCGAGCGCCGTAGCGAGCGCGAAGGCGCTCATGCGCAGGTAGCCGACCCGCCGGCGGTGCGAAGTCGTCGGGGTGGGCAGAATGCGATGTTCCATTGCAGCTCCTGAATGTGATGAGAGCGGACGTGGTCGAACCGTTGCCCGTCAGCGGCACCCGCGTTCGCTGCCGGTGGTACGGACCATAACCGCCACCACGACCCTCATCAATAACGAGAAACAAATGCTGTTCGGTCCCTGCTAATTTCGGTTTCCTTTTCCGCGAGGGCGGTCCGCACGCGTGCGGCGGCCGCCGCCAACAGGTCGAATGATCGTGAGACGAAGATCGCGGAGAATCGGCCGGACGGGCCCGCCAGCGCCAATGCGGCGCGGACTCGCCCCTGCGGATCACGCACCGGGACGGCGATGCTCGACAGACCTACCTCGGACTCCTGATGGCAGACGGCGTATCCGCTGCGCCGCACGTGTTCCAATTCGAGGCTCAGCTCCCGGGGGTCGGTGATGGTGCGAGAGGTGATTGCCGGCAGTGGCCCGCGCAATACCGCGGTGATCGTGCTTGCCGGCTGGAAAGCGAGGAGCGCTTTCCCGGATGCCGTCGCGTGCAAGGGCGCAGTCTTTCCGTCGTTCGCGGCCATGTGGAACGGTTCGCCGTCGAGGGTGGTGTCGACATAGAGGACGCCTCCGCGGTGCAGGATGCTCACCAGCGTCGCTTGGCCTGACTGCCGGGCCAGTGCATCGACCTCGAACCGAGCGGCACTGATCAGTGGCTCCGCGGTGCTCACGGCGCTGCCCAGTTCGTACGTGCCCCAGTCCAGCCGATATCGCAGGGACGCGTCGCGGGTCACCAGCCGATGCTCCCGGAGCGTGTGCAACAAACTGAGCGCCGCCGGCTTACTGAGACCCACCCGGCGCGCGAGATCGCTCAGTGTCGCGGCGCGCGGATCCGAGCGCAATGCCTTGAGCATGGCGGCGGCGTGGTGCACCGACTGCACGGTACGCGGCGCGTAGTTCCGCCGCTGCGGGCCCACCCAACCCTGGGGATTCCCGGCGCAGTTTGAGGCAAACGTCATGCCGTTAGCATAGACCGAATAACATTTGTCGCTCGCTATTGTTACCAATTCGTGCTCGCTCTACGTTTCTGTGAGGAACCGCGTCGCCGGGCCGCGTCAAACGGCCGGAACCCGAGCGCGCGTCGAATCACACTGAGGTGCCTTGCCATGACGTTGCCGATCGGACAGACGAACTTCACCACAGCGGCCGTCACCGAGGTGCTCGATGGGGCGCGCGGGAAGGTCGGCCGCCTGATCGCGGAGCACCCCGGGCAGATGCCGATCTACACCACCCAGGGGCGCTGGCACTTCGATGACGACTCGTGGGCGCCGCTGTGGTCCGGAGGATTCCTGGCGGGATTGCTGTGGACCTTCGCCGGCCTCGAGGACGACGGCACCTGGCGTCGCGCGGCCGAGGACTACAGCCGGTTGCTGGAGCCACGCAAGCTCGACGGCGGCACGCACGACCTCGGCTTCCTATTCGTGCCGAGCTGGGGCAGGTGGCACGCAGCGGCGCCGTCGGACGCCACTCGCGAGGTTCTCGTGCAGGCGGGCCGCACCCTGGCCGGCCGGTTCAACCCGCACGGACGTTATATCTCGACCTGGGTTAGCCCGGCCAGCACCTTCATCGATGTGATGCCGAACATCGAAGTGATCTACATGGCGGCGAATCTCGCCGGCGATGCCAGACTTGCCGACATCGCGACGGCGCACGCGCTCACCTCGAGGCGCCATTTGGTGCGCGGGGACGGCAGCACCGTGCATGAAGGCATCTTCGATGCTGCCACCGGCGAATTCCTGCACGGCGGGACGCACCAGGGCTACCGGCCCGATTCGACGTGGGCGCGCGGCCAGGCGTGGGCCATTCATGGCTTCGGGTCGGCGTATCGCTGGACCGGCGACGAGCGGATGCTCGAGACGGCGCGGCGCTGTGCCGACTTCTACATCGAGTCCGTCGGAGATCGGTATGTCGGGCCGAACGACTGGGACGACCCGCAGCCCGAATTCCCCTACGAATCATCGGCGGCGAGCATCGCGGCCTCCGGCATGCTGCAGCTCTCCCAGCTCGATGCGGCGCATGGCGCCGAGTATGCGAAGTACGCGCGCGGAATCCTGGCTGCGCTTTCCACGGAGACCTTCCTCGGCCGGCCCGGCGATGGATGGGAGGGCATTGTCCGCCACGCCATCTACCACCGCAGCGAAGGCATCGGCGTCGACGAGAGCATTATGTGGGGCGACTACTACTTCGTCGATGGTCTGGCCCAACTCGTGCGAGATGAGGCCGGAGCACGCACCGCCGTGCGCAGCGCTGCTGCGCGCTGATTGCCCCGACTTCAGTGCGTCTCGGTCCAGCCGAGCTTCTGCGAGATCGCCAACGCTTCGCTGCGTGCGGCCTCGACGAGCCGGGGCACCGCGGCGTCATCGATCCGCTCGGTCGGCCCTGCGATGGCGATCGCGGCACAGACGCCTCCGGTGTAGTCGAAGATCGGGCAGGCGACGCTGCACAGTCCGATTTCCTGTTCCTGCCAGCAGGTGGCGAATCCCTCGGCCCTGGCGCGGGTGAGCTGCCCGGCGAGTACCTGCGGGTTGCACACCGTCGAGGGCGTCTTCGCCTCCAAGGGCCGTGACAGTACGTCCGCAATCACGTCCGGAGGCTGGAAGGCCAGCAAGACTTTGCCGGACGCGTTCGTGTGCAGGGGAGAGCGGCGACCGACGTTCGCGACCATGACGAATGAGTCGGCGGACTGGCCGCGGTCGAGATACAGCACCGATCGATCGTCGAGGATGCTGAGCAGCACGGCTTCGCCTGTCGCGTCTGCGAGTCGGTCGAGGTGCCCGCGCGCGACCTGGGTGAGGTTGACCGACCGGATCACCGCGCTGCCGAGTTCGTAGAGACCCCAGTCGAGCTGGTACAGGGCGTCGGGTCCCTTGGCGACGAATCCTTCCAGCTCCAGGGTGCGCAACAGGTGGTACGTCGCCGGCTTGCTGATCCCGATCGCTGCGGCTAGATCGCTCAGACCCATCGGCCGGCCCTTGCCGGCCATGACCTTCATCAGGTTCGCGGCGCGCGAGACCGACTGCACCACCCGCTTCGCGGCCGGTTCCGCCGCATCGGCGTTGCCGGATCGTGGCATAGCTGGCCTCCAGAAGGTTTGCGGCCGCTCGACGGGCCTGACGCACTATAGCGTACGGCTAACAGTATTTTCCACACGCTATTGAAGCTCTTCAACCTTGTCCTTAGCGTGGCCGATGGGCGGGTGGCTCGACCCGCTGTCATACGAGAATCCGAGAACGGGAGTCGCGATGTCCACTACGTCGCTCGCGCCGCGAGAACTGACCAATATCATCGCCGGAATCGAGGCCGAAGGCGCGGATCTCGCGATGATCGATCGTCGCGCGCCGGGAACCGATGCGATCGTGTCCCGCGTGCCGGCGTCCACCTCGCGTGAGGTCGACGCCGCCGTGCGCGCCGCGCGACGTGCGTTCGAGGAGGGCCCGTGGCGTCACTTCACGGGCGCCGAGCGGGCGGCCGCCGTCGGCAGGCTCGCGGATCTGATTGAGGCCAACGCCCAACGCCTGGCCGTGGTGGAGGCGGAGGAGACCGGCAAACCCATCACACTGGCCGAGGACGACATCGTCGGTGCGGTGTCGCTGTGTCGGTATGCCGCTGCCCTGGCACTGAGTGAACACGGCGAGGTGTACACCAGCAGCGGGCCCGATTTCACGGGCCTGGTGCTGCGCGAACCGGTGGGCGTCGTCGGGCTGATCGTGCCGTGGAACTTCCCAGCGCTCATCCTGTGCCAGAAGCTACCGTTCGCGCTGGCCGCCGGCTGCACGGTCATCATCAAGCCGTCGGAGCTGACGAGCACGACGTCATGGGAGATCACCAAGCTGGCGGCGGAAGCGGGATTCCCGGACGGCGTCGTCAACCTGGTGTTGGGCGACGGAGTCGCCGGGCAGGCGCTCGCCGATTCGCGCGACGTCGACCTGATCTCGTTCACCGGATCCACGGTCACCGGCCGGAAGATTCTCACGGCGTCCGCTGGGAACTTGAAGCGCACGTCGCTGGAGTTGGGAGGCAAGGCCGCCACCATCGTCTTCGATGACGCCGATCTCGCCGACGCGGCGGCGGGGGTCGTTTTCGGGATGAGCTTCAACAATGGCGAATGCTGCGTGTCTCAGCCGCGTCTTCTGGTGCAGCGGTCGATTGCCGACGATTTTCTGGCCGACGTCACGCGGCTGGTGGGCGAATTGCGGGTCGGGCAGCCCCTCGATCGTCGCAGCGATATCGGTGCGCTGATCCACGCAGGGCATGTGGATAAGGTGGCGTCCTATATCGACCGCGCGCCGGAGTTCGGAGCAGACATCGTCTTCGGCGGAGGGCGGCTGCGCGGGGGAGAGTACGGCGACGGGCAGTTCATCCGGCCGGCCGTGATCGACCAAGTCCGTCCGGGCACGCCCGCTTTCCAGGAGGAAATCTTCGGGCCCGTGCTGACCGTGACCCGGTTCGACACCGCCGACGAGGCGATCACGATGGCCAACGGCGTGGCATACGGCCTTTCCAACAGCATCTGGAGCAAGAACATCGATCGGGTGCTGGATACCGCGAAGGCGCTGCGCAGCGGCAGCGTGTACGTGAACACCGCGATTGACGGGCCGCCGCAGATGCCGTTCGGTGGCATGAAGGCGAGCGGCATCGGCCGGGAGAAGGGCCAGGTCGGGTTCGACGAATTCACTGAGGTCAAGTCGGTGTCGATCCGGACCGGCAGTCGCGCCGGGAAGTTCCTGCTGCCGTCGCTGGCCGGCTAGGTCACTCGGGTCTCAGTTCCGCGGGTCTCCGCGTTATATCAGTTGGTATAGTCGCAGGTGGGGACAGGTGGGTAGCGTGACGGCGGCGACATCGACGTCGTATGGGTTGCTCTCGAGTCGGACGTGCCGCGCTACGCGGCGATGATCGCGGACTTACTCGGCCGGTGACCCGCACCACGTCGACCGACTGAAGTCGCAGGCGCCGCTGTCAGGGTATGTCGTCATCCGCAGAAAGCTCGCCACGGCAGGGTTCGCAGCGTGCGACCTGCCGTGGCAAGCGCCGCGCACGAATTTCGTCACGCCACATTCGTGGTCCCGACCGGGATGGCCCGTTGTTGCGCGACGGCCGCCGCTCGGGCCAATCGGTCGGCGGCGATGCCCAGGCGTTCGTCCGGAGCGGTGAACGGAATCCGCAACCGGTTCTCGAGTCCTGCCGCATCTCCGAAGCGGGCTCCGGACGGTACGACGACGCCCAGGCCGGCAGCGGCGATCGAGAGCGCAGTGCTGATCGGGGCGCCCAGGTCGACCCACAACGCCATTCCGCCGGCCGGAAGCTTGAACGTCCAGTCCGGTAGCGCCTCGCGCAGCCGGGTGGCGAGCACGTCACGTCGGTGCCGGAGCAGCGCGCGCTGCGCAGGAAGGATCTCGGGGTCGCTGAGCAGTTCGATCGCGACGAGCTGATCGAGTACGGGCTGGGCCATGTCCAGACCGGCGCGGCAGTCGGCGAGGCGGCGGACGAGCGGCGTGGTGGCGCGGATCCAGCCGATGCGCAGCCCGCCCCAATGCGACTTGCTCAGCGATCCGATGCTGATCACCCGCCGATCGTCGTCGAAGGCGGCCATCGGAGGGATGGCCGTGGCAGCTTCGTCGAGTCCGAGATCGGCGAAGGTCTCGTCGATGAGCAGGTAGGTACCGGCTTGCGCCGCCGCGTCGACGATCGCCGCACGGTCGGCTACGGGCATCACATGCCCGGTGGGGTTGTGGAAATCCGGGATCAGATAGCACGCCGCGGGGTTGGCGTGCCGGATTCTGTCGGTGAGCACATCGACGGGCCAGCCTTCGTCTGTGAGCCGCACCGGCACCGGGGCGCAGTGCGCGGCCCCGATTGCGGTGAGGGCGTTGGGAAAGGTGGGGCACTCGACCACCACCCGCTGCCCAGGCCGCGTGAGCAGCCGTAACGCCAGCACCAGCGCGTGTTGCGCGCCGCTGGTGATGAGGATCTCATCGGCCGTGGTGGTCACGCCGCGTTCCGTGTAGCGTTCCGCGATCACGTCGCGCAGTAGTCGCAAGCCGGTGGTGTTGTAGCCGTGGCCGAGTGCGTACGACGGCAGCCGATCGACGGCTGCCCGCGCGGCCTGGGACAGCGCGGGTTTGGGGCCCGGCAGCGCCGCAACGGCCAGGTCGATGCCCTCGTCTGCCGTCGGTGGGGCCCAACCGACAGTCCGCGGTTCACCAGGCTGTATCGGGAGTTGGGTGACGTGCCCTGATCCGCGCCGGCTGCGCAGGTAGCCGCCGTCGCGGAGGTGCCCATATGCCCCGGTGACCGTGGTGCGGCTGACGTCGAGTGCGGCGGCGAGTTCGCGTTCGGCGGGAAGTGTGGCCGCCAGGGGCAGCCGTCCATCGAGCAGCAGCAACTGGATCGCGTCCGCCAGGGCGCGGTAGAGCGAGCCGCCGGCGTGCCAGGACGTGCCGAGCTGCAAGGCCAGCTGATGGCCCGAAACCCGATACATGCTGCTCTCCTTTCAGCGCATGGCCAGCGACCATCCCGAAAACAGGCCAGAAATTCCGAAGTGGGTATTGAATGTGTAGCCAGGCTCCACGCAAAGTGCAAGTCATGACAGCCAATCCTCGCCAACGCGAGCCAATCCCACGACAGCCCTCGTGGATCGCCGCGTCCCCGCGGGGTCATTGGCGGGTATCGCCACGGCCGCTCCGCCGACTCGCCCAGCTCGTCACTGGTCTCGTGCTGTACGGGGTGAGCGACGCGATGCTGGTGATTGCCGGGCTCGGGCTCGACCCGTGGGACGTGCTGCACCAGGGGCTGTCCCGTCACACCGGCCTTGCCATTGGCACCTGGTCGATCCTCGTCGGGGCCGCGGTGCTGGTGCTCTGGATACCGCTTCGTCAGGTGCCGGGCTTGGGAACTGTATGCAACGTCGTTGTGATCGGCCTGGCCGTCAACGCGACGCTCGACCTCGTGCCGATCGCGCACGGGTATCCCGAGCGCGTAGCGATCTTGATAGCCGGCGTGGTGCTCAACGGTGTCGCAACGGGCTGCTACATCGGATCAGGACTGGGCTCCGGACCCCGCGACGGGCTGATGACAGGCATCGCCGCCCGCGGGCATTCCCTCCGCGTCGTGCGCACCGGGATCGAGCTGAGTGTCCTGCTGGCTGGATGGCTTCTCGGCGGGACCGTCGGAGTCGGCACGGTGGTTTACGCACTCGCCATAGGGCCGCTGGCGCACATTTTCATTCCAGTCTTCAGCCGAGGCCTCGAACGCTGAGGCGGCGCGAGGCGCGGTGAGCGAATCCCAGGCCCCGACCTGCAAGAACAATTGTCGGGCTGACAGGATTTGAACCTGCGACCCCTTGACCCCCAGTCAAGTGCGCTACCAAACTGCGCCACAGCCCGATCCGCCGCGCGGCGCGAGCCACGCGAACCATCAAATGCTACCGCACGGCGTGTCGTGACTGGCGCGCGATCAGCCCCCGCGGATGCCCCAGGCGCGACCGGGGCTCGACCGCCGCATCCGCGGGGCAAGATCACGCCCCCGATGCCTTGACCACATTTTTAACGGGGGCAGGATAGAAATGGATCACGTCATACTGACGCACACTCGAACCTCACAGGAGGCACCATGGCACAGCGCATCGCAGAAACCCATTGGGCGGGCGACCTGACCGACGGCAAGGGTACGACCACGCTGGTCAGTTCCGGCCTGGGCACCTACGACGTCTCGTTCCCGGCCCGCTCCGCCGATGCGGCGAACGGCGTCACCTCGCCCGAAGAGCTGCTCGGCGCCGCGCATTCCGCCTGCTACTCGATGCAGTTCTCGGCGATGCTCACCCAAGCCGGCGGCACGGTGGAGAGCCTCACCACCAAGGCCGAGGTCGGCTTCGGCCCCGACCCGGCCGGCGGATTCCGGGTGACGGGCATCAAGCTGACCGTGCGCGGGACCGTCCCCGGCGTCACCGCCGAGAAGTTCCACGAGATCGCCGAGCAGGCGAAGACCGGCTGCCCGGTCTCCAAGGCGCTGACCGGCGTCGAGATCACTCTGGATGCCGCGCTCGCGTAACCACGCAGATGAATCGGGTATGACGCCGTCCTCGGGCGAGGGCGGCGTCATACCTGTTTTCCCGCTCGGATCACAACTGACGTACAGGGATCGCAACGGTTGGAGCGGTTGTGATGCCACGAAACTCGTTGTGATCCGGTATGGGAGTGGAGGTCCGGCGTGGCGGATCGGCGCGCGTCACGCCCTGCCGGCCAGCGCGATCAGCCGGGCGGCTTTGAGTTCCGTCTCGGCCCATTCGGCGGCCGGGTCCGACAGGTACGTGATGCCGGCGCCGGTGCCGAAATGCAACCGTCGCCCGCCGCGCGACGTGTAGAACGTGCGGATGCCGACCGCCAACTCCGCGACGCCCGAGTCGCCGTCGACGTAGCCGATCGCACCGCAGTACGGACCGCGAGGCACCGGCTCCAGATCCGAGATCGCCTGCAGCGCCGTATGTTTCGGCGCGCCGCTCACCGACCCGGGCGGGAACGTCGCGGCCAGAATCTCGCCCCACCCGACGCCGGGCCGCAGCACGGCACGCACCGTGGACACCAGGTGAGCCAAGCCCGGCAACTCCTCGCGCGCGAGTAGTGACTCGACCTGAACGGAGCCGGTACGCGCCACGCGACCCAGATCGTTGCGCACCAAGTCGCAGATCATCACATTCTCCGGGGTGTCCTTCGCCGCAAACGGCTCGCCCGGGCCCGCAGTGCCCTTGATCGGCGCGGAGTGCAGCACGTCGGCGTCGCGCCGAAGGAACAGCTCCGGCGAGGCCGTGACCCGCCACTCATCCCCAGTTGCGAGCACACCCTGGTACCGCGCCGGGTTGCCGGCCGCGAGCAGATGCGCCAGGGCCAGCGGGTCGAAGCGCGCGGGACCATCGTCATGCTCGCCGGCCAGCTCCGCCGTGAGCACGCGACACAGGTTCACCTGGTACACGTCGCCGCGGGCGATC
>JBIQML010000056.1:0-13999 GCA_044463405.1 Nakamurella lactea
CCGGCGACCCGGCATTCGGCACGCCCGGCAGCTTCGTCACCGCCGACACCGGACTGATCGCCCCGGACGGCACGGTGACGGTGACGGGCCGTCTGGACGACGTGATCGTGACGGGTGGCGTCAACGTCGCGCCGGGCCCGATCGAACGGGCGCTGGTCGAGCTGCCCGGCATCGCCGACGCCGTGGTGGTGGGCGCACCGGATCCCCGGTGGGGGCAGGCGGTGACGGCGATCGTGGTACCAGCGGGGGACCGCCCGCCGGGCACGCTGGCCGAGATCCGTGCCGCGCTGGCACAGCTGCCGGCCAGCCACCGGCCGCATCGCCTGCACGTGCTGGACGCCATCCCACTGCTGCCGTCCGGCAAACCGGACCGGGACGCCGCGCGTCGCATTGTCGCGGTCGGAACGGCCACCGCGGGTCACCCGGACCGGCGGTGACACAATCCAGGAGCCGGTCCGCCGGCCGCCCGCCCGCCGGCGATCCGGCCGCCACCGGGCTCCCCGCAGGACGTGCCGCGACAAGGAGACGCACCGATGCCCACCGACCAGAACGACCGGCACGCCACCGATGAGGCCGCTGATGCCATCGCGGCGGGACGGGCGGTCCTGGGGATCGAACTCGGCTCGACGCGGATCAAGGCGTGCCTGATCGGGCCTGACCTCGGCCCCATCGCCGCGGGATCGCACGAGTGGGAGAACCAGCTCGTCGACGGTCGCTGGACCTACTCGCTGGACGCCGTGCAGCACGGCCTGCAGGCGTGCTACGCCGACCTTCTCGCGGACGTCGAGTCTCGCTATCGCCTGCGGCCCAACCAGTTCCGGGCGATCGGGGTCTCGGCGATGATGCACGGCTACCTGGCGTTCGACTCCGCCGGCGGCCTGCTGGTGCCGTTCCGCACCTGGCGGAACACCTCCACCGGTCCGGCCGCGGCCGAGCTCACCCAGGCGCTCGACTTCAACATCCCCCTGCGCTGGTCGATCGCGCACCTGTACCAGGCGGTGCTGGACGGCGAGGATCATGTCGGCGAGGTGGCCACGATCACCACGCTGGCCGGCTACGTGCACTGGAAGCTGACCGGCGAGTTGGTCCTCGGTGTCGGCGACGCCTCCGGGATGTTCCCGATCGACCCGCGCACGGGCGACTTCGATCGTGACATGCTGACCACGGTCGACGGGCTGCTCGCCGGGCGAGCGCCGAAGGTGTCGGTATCGCGCATGCTGCCACGGGTTCTCGGTGCCGGTCAGCCCGCCGGCGAGCTGACCACCGAGGGCGCCAGGCTGCTCGACCCGACGGGAGGCCTGCAGGCCGGGATCCCGCTGTGCCCGCCCGAAGGCGATGCGGGCACCGGCATGGTGGCCACCGATTCCGTGGCGCCCCGCACCGGCAACGTGAGCGTCGGCACCAGCATCTTCGCCATGATCGTGCTGGAAAGACCTTTGGCCGCAGTGCATCCCGAGCTGGACGTGGTGACCACGCCGGACGGCGCTCCGGTCGCCATGGTGCACTGCAACAACGGCGCGAGCGAGCTGGCCGCGTGGGCGGGCGTGTTCCAGCAGTTCGCCGCGGCGGTCGGGGCACCGGCGGATTCCGACGCCGTCTTCACCGCGTTGTTGAACGCGGCCCTCGCCGGCGCGCCGGACGGCGGCGGCCTGCTGGCCTACAACTACCTGTCGGGCGAGCCGGTGGTCGGATTGGACGACGGCCGGTCGCTGTTCGTGCGCACGCCGGGCAGCGACTTCCGCCTCGAGAACTTCGCTCGCGCGCAGGTGTATTCGGTGTTCGCGACCCTGAGCCTGGGCATGACCGTGCTGGCGGACGAGGACGTCCGAGTCGACACGCTTCTCGCGCACGGAGGATTGTTCCGCACGCCAGGGGCAGCCCAGCGGCTGATGGCGGCGGCGACGGGCGTCCCGATCGCCGTGCAGCGCACCGCCGGTGACGGCGGCGCCTGGGGAATCGCGCTGCTCGCGGCCTACCTCGACGCCGCGCCCCGGATGGGGCTGGGCGAGTTCCTCGACACCTCGGTGTTCACCGACGATTCGCGCACCGTCGTCGAGCCGGAGCCGGACGACGTCGCCGGGTTCGCCAGCTTCCTGCAGCGCTACCGTACCGGCCTGGAACTCCAGCGCCACGCCCCGTCGGCGGTGCCCGCGGGGGCGCCCGGCGGCTGATCCACCCGGCGTCAGCCGATGCCGCCGGCCAGCCGGTAGTACGCCTGATTCCACCTGATCCTGTCGTCGAAGCCGGAGCTGGTCGTTGCCTCGTCGATCATCAGCAACTCCAAGCCGAGCATCCGTGCCAGATCCGTCAGTACCTCGGCGTCGACAGCCTCGGTCAGCACCGTGTGATGTGGCCCGCCGGCCATCAGCCAGCACTGCGCGGACTCGGTCAGCGATGGCGCCGGCTGCCACACCGCCCTGGCCACCGGCAGCCTCGGCAAGGGTTCGTCCGGTGGCACCACGTCGATGGCATTGGCCACCAGCCTGAGCCGATCGCCCATGTCGGTCATCCCCACCACAAGCCCCCGACCGGGGGCCGCATCGAAGACCAGCCGCACGGGATCTTCGCGGTTCCCGATCGACAGCGGATGGATCTCGCAGGACGGTTGTGCCGCAGCGATGCTGGGGCACACCTCGAGCATGTGCGCGCCGAGGATCTTGGGGGTCCCCGGCCCGAAGTGGTAGGTGTAGTCCTCCATGAACGACGTACCCAGCCCCGTGCCGGCGCCGGCGGCCTTGATCGCTGCCAGCAAGACCGCCGTCTTCCAGTCGCCCTCCGCGCCAAATCCGTAGCCGGCAGCCATCAGGCGCTGGACCGCGATACCGGGCAATTGCTTCAGATCACCGAGGTTTTCGAAGTTCGTGGTGAACGCCCCGAAACGCCCCTCCTCCAGAAAGTCACGCAACCCTGCCTCCTGCCGAGCGGCGTCACGGAGCGAGACGTGGCGATCCGCTCCGGGCTCCAGTTCGGGGGCGATGCGGTAGTTGTCGGCATACTCGGCCACCAGGTCGTCGATCCTGGCCTCGTCGACCGCGTCGATCCGTGCCGAGAGTTCGTCCAGACCGAAGGCGTCGACGGACGCTCCCAGACGGCGTTGGACCTCCACCTTGTCGCCCTCCGTGACGGCGACTCCCCGCATATTGTCGCCAAAACGTGCTAGACGGAGTGTGGCGAGGCGTTGCCGCGCGACCGACGCTCGCATCCACGCGATGACGCGCGACATCACCACGGGATCCGACAAGTGCCCCACGACGGTCTTGCGCCGCACCGCCAGTCGCGCCTGGACGTATCCGAATTCCCTGTCGCCATGGGCAGACTGGTTCAGGTTCATGAAGTCCATGTCGATGGTGGACCACGGCAGTGAGAAGCCCAGCTGGGTGTGCAGGTGCAGCAACGGCTTACGGAGAAGATCCAGCCCGCTGATCCACATCTTTGCCGGGGAGAACGTGTGCATCCAGGCCACGACACCGATGCAGGCCGGGTCGGCGTTCGCAACCGACATGACTGACCGAACCGAGTCGGTATCAACGAGAACCGGCTTGCCGACCATCGGGGCGGGGATGCCCGTCGTCGCGTTGATCATGCGTTGGAGTTCGGCCGACTGCTCGCTCACCTGGCGCAGGATGTCCTCGCCGTACAGCCGCTGGCTGCCGGTCAGGAACCAGACCTCTTGCTGTGGGCTACTCCTCTGGTTCATCTAGCACCCTCGCGCTCCCTTTCGTCGTGCCCGTCTCCCGGCACCGGGCCGCCCGGTAGCTGGCCATAGACGTGCTGATACCTGGCAAACAGCCGGTCCACGTCGTCCTGCGGAATCGGGATCGGTCGACCGAGTTGCCGCGCCAGGTGCACCGTGCGCGCCACCTCCTCGCACATCACCGCCGCCTTGACCGCCTCCCGTGCCGTGGCACCGACGGTGAAGACGCCGTGGTTCTGCATCAGGACGGCCCGCGAGCGGTGGCCGTCCAGCGTCGACACGATGCCGCGTCCGATGGAGTCGTCGCCGATGATGGCGAACGGGCCGACCGGGATCTCCCCGCCGAACTCATCGGCGATCATCGTCAGCACGCAGGGGATCGCTTCGCCCCGGGCCGCCCAGGCCGTCGCATAGGTCGAATGCGTGTGCACCACCCCGTTCACATCGGGACGGTGACGGTAGACGTAGGCATGCGCGGCAGTGTCGGACGAGGGCGCCAGGTCGCCGTCCACCGGTCTGCCCTGCAGGTCCGTGACGACCATCGACGCCGGGCAGATCTCGTCGTAGCGCAGGCCGGACGGCTTGATCACCAGGAGATCGGACCCGGGGACCCGCGCCGAGACGTTACCCGCCGTCCACGTCACCAGGCCGTTGGCGGGCAACTCGGCGTGCAACGCCGCGACCTCCTCTCGGGTGCGACGGATCGCCGCGGTCGATTCGTTCACGACCACTCCCCGATTGCTTCGTCGCACCGCCACATCAGGCTGCGCCTCCCTGGGGAGTCCATACCCGCATCGGACCGGGCGCACGGTTCGCCCATCGGAAGTACGGGATCGCCCGTCACCTCGAGATCGCGGCTCTCGGACTCGACCGAGTCGGCGACGGACTCACGGTAGAGCCCGCCCGCATCCGCCCTCACCCTGGCATGCATGCGCGGCGTCACCGGAACGTCCAGGACCGTATCCGTTGTTGCCACGGGCATTCCGATCAAGCTGATGTCATCGTGAGCAACACCAGCGGGCAGGTCTGCCTGCTCGAGGCAGTACACCAGCGGCCCGCGTGTGATCGCCACGCGCCCGCGGACGGTGTCGACCCGGTCGTGGGCTCGTATCGCCGTCGGCGACATCCCCAGGTCCAGCGTCAGCGCGGTGCCGCCGGCCAGCGTCGCGCGATGCGCAGGTATCCCGACTCGTCGCCGGTGGCGTCAGCAGGCATGCCATCGATCGCGGGCGCCGACATAGCCGCTCAGCGATGCGACCCGCCGCGCCATGTTCGGCGGGCAGCTCGCGCGCCGACCCCCTGCCGCCGGCAACCCCCGACGAGCTGCTGCCGGCCGATACAGGGCCACCGCCGGCCCGCGACGCCGAATCCGTTCTGCCTGCTGACCCGCGTGCGGCGAGCGTCAGTACCGCCGCAGATACCAGCGCGGTGATCGGATACCGCGTTCGATACATGGCCAACAACTCCTCTGTGGTGGTCGACCAGTTGATGACGATGGACGCCAAGGAGGCCCATGGAGTCCCTGCTCATCCGGTTCCACCGCGACACCTGCCCGTTGAACGTTTGCCAGCCTCCCGAGCATCCGAGGGGGCGATGCCCTACCCGTTCCAGGGCGCGTCCTTCGCGTCCAGGCTTCTTAGGAGAATTGTTCGCGCTCACATTATGTTCTGTCAAGGCTTTTCGGCCGGCCAACGGGTAAACTTTTGCGGAGCGGGACTCAATCAGTGATCGCAAACATGGAGGAGACCTCGTGAACTCGGAACGGGCCGCGCCCCGACAGGCGGTGATACTGGACGTGGCGCGTCTGGCCGGAGTCTCCCATCAGACGGTCTCCCGCGTCCTCAACGCCCGGCCCAACGTCAGACCCGCCACCCGTGAACGGGTCCTCGACGCCATTCGCAAGCTGGACTACCACCCGAACAACGCCGCGCGCACGCTGGTGACGCGCCGCACCAAAACCATCGGCGTCATCAGTTTCGACACCCGGTTGTTCGGGCCCGCCTCCACACTGCTGGCCATCGAGCACGCGGCGCGGGCCAGCGGCTATGCCATCACGCTGAGCAGCGTCGCGAACCCGGACAGCGCAGCGATCCGCTCGGCGGTCCATGCCTTCGCGGGCCAGGCCGTCGACGGGGCCATCGTGATCGCGCCGCATGACAGCGCCGCCCGTGGCCTGAGCGGGTTACGCGCCGAACTCCCCGTCGTGGCGGTGGAGGCGGGATACGAGGGACAGATCCCAGTGGTGTCCGTCGACCAGTTCACGGGCGCGGAGGCGGCGACCGAGCATCTGCTCGGCCTGGGGCACCGCAGCGTGAGCCACGTCGCCGGTCCGAGTGACTGGATCGAGGCGCGGCGGCGCGAGGAGGGCTGGCGCAGCGCCCTACACGGCGCCGGTTTCGATGCCCCGCCGGTGGTGCGCGGCGACTGGAGCCCGGAGTCCGGCTACCGTGCGGGACTCGAGCTGGCCACCCGCAGCGGCGTCACCGCCGTCTTCGCGGCCAACGACCAGATGGCCCTCGGTGTGATGCACGCGTTCCACGAGAAGGGCGTGCGCGTCCCCGAGGACGTGAGCATCGTCGGCTTCGACAACATTCCCGAGTCCGGCTTCTTCACCCCCTCGCTGACAACCGTCCACCAGGACTTCGACGCGGTCGGGCTGCGCGGTGTCGAAATGCTCATCAGCCTGATGGACGGCACCCCCGCCCCGGCGGAGGACAGCCTGCAGATTCCTCCCGCCCTCGTCGTGCGCAGCAGCACCGGCGAGCCCCCGGTTCGGACACGGGCCGCCAGTCGGCCCCGTCCCGCCGGCGGCAACCGTCGGGCCAGGTAACGGGATGTCGGCGATGGAGTATCGCGTGCTCGGCCGCAGCGGCTGCGCCGTGTCGGCATGCGCACTGGGCACGTTGACCTTCGGGAACGAGACGGACGAGGCCGACGCACACGAACAGCTGGACCTGTACGTGGAGTCGGGCGGCAATCTGGTGGATACCGCCGACGTCTACGCCGACGGAAGGTCCGAGGAGATCATCGGACGATGGCTCGCGGCGCGCCGCGGCGCACGGGAGGCGATGGTCATCGCCACCAAGGGCCGCTTCCCGACCAGTGATGACCCGAACGGGCACGGGCTGTCCCGGCGGCACCTCGGACCCGCCCTGGACGCCTCGCTGCGCCGGCTCGGCGTCGACACCATCGACCTGTACCAGCTGCACGGCTGGGACCCGCTCACGCCGATCGACGAGACGCTGCGATTCCTCGACGACGTGGTGCGTGCCGGCAAGGTTCGGCACATCGGTCTGTCCAACTTCACCGGGTGGCAGCTGCAGAAGGCGGTGGACACCGCCGACAGGTACGCGCTGCCACGCCCGGTCTCGGTCCAGCCGCAGTACAACTTGCTGGCCCGAGCGGTGGAGTGGGAGATAATCCCGGCCTGCCAGGACGCCGATCTCGGTGTGCTTCCGTGGTCGCCGCTGGCCAGCGGCTGGCTGACCGGCAAGTACCGCCGCGGGGAAGCCGCCGACGGGGGCACCCGGGTCGCCGAAGGCGCCGATCAGGGCATGCGGATCTGGAACGACCGCGGCGATCAGGAGCGCACCTGGCGGGTCGTGGATGCGCTCGGACAGGTGTCCCGGGACCACGGGGCATCCATGGCGCAGATCGCGATCGCCTGGCTGACCGCTCGGCCCGCCGTGACCTCCGTCATCCTCGGTGCCCGCAGCTGCGATCAGCTGCGGGAGAACCTGGCGGGAACGACGATCCGCTTGGATCCGGAGCAGACCGCCGCGCTCGACCGGGCCAGCGACCCGGACGCACCGGACTACCCCTACGGGCCCAAGGGGCAGTCGCAGCGGAGCCGCCGCATCTCCGGCGGACGGTTCTGAGCGAGCCGGGACACGTCGGTTCTCCCTGCGCGCCGGACGTTCTCACGCTCCGGAAGCGCGCCCGACGCGCGCCGGAGCTCGCCGCCCGATCGGCGGGCCCGTACCCACTGCCACCGCCCGCGTGCCGTCCGGCACCCCACGAGGCGCGCCATTGACCGGTGTTACAGTCCGTCCCGTGCCTGCCGAAACCGATGACGATGCCATCCGTCATGTCGCGCTGTCGTCGGTGGTGCTGCCACTGCAGGTGCCGGTCAGCGATGCCAAGGTGTCGACCGGTCGGCAGCGCCCGATGACCGAGGTGGTCTTCCTGTTCGCCGAGATCGCCACCGAACAGGGTCGCGAGGGTATCGGGTTCAGCTACTCCAAGCGAGCCGGCGGACCCGCGCAGTACGCGCACGCCAAGGAGGTCGCCGAGAACCTGTTGGGGGAGAACCCGTCCGACATCGGCAAGGTCTACGACAAGCTGCTGTGGGCGGGTGCGTCGGTCGGCCGGTCGGGTGTCGCCACCCAGGCGCTGGCCGCCATCGATATCGCGCTATGGGACCTGAAGGCGAAACGGGCGGAACTCCCGCTGGCGAATCTCCTGGGTGCCTACCGTGATTCGGTCCGGACGTACAACACGACCGGCGGATTCCTGCACCTGAGCGTCGAGGAGATCATCGAGCGGGCGGCCGCCTCGCTGGACCGCGGCATCGGCGGCATCAAGATCAAGGTTGGTCAGCCGGACACCGCCACCGACCTGACGAGGCTGAACGCGATCCGGGACGCGCTCGGCGCCGACGTGCCGTTGATGATCGATGCCAACCAGCAGTGGGATCGCACCACGGCGCTGCGTTTCGGGCGCGCCGTCAGCGACCTCGGCCTGGTGTGGATCGAGGAGCCGCTGGACGCGTACGACGTAGAAGGGCACGCCGGGCTGAGGGCGGCCCTGGACACGCCCATCGCCAGCGGGGAGATGCTGGTCAGCGTGGATGAGCATGTCCGGATGATCGATGCGCGCGCCGTGGACATCCTCCAGCCGGATGCGCCGCGGGTCGGCGGAATCACACCGTTCCTGCGGCTGGCCACCCTGGTCCACCACGCCGGCCTGCAACTGGCGCCGCACTTCGCCATGCAGATCCACCTGCATCTGGCGGCCGCGTTTCCGAGCGAGCCATGGGTCGAGCACTTCGAATGGCTGGATCCGCTCTTCCAGGAGGGCCTGGAGGTCCGGGACGGACGGATGATCGTCCCGCGGCGCCCCGGGCTCGGCATCGCGCCCAGCGAGAGGTGCCGCGCCTGGACGGTCGAGCACGCGGAGTTCGGCCGCGCCTGATGCCGGCACCGCGAAACACCGGTGGCGCGGTGCTGCCCCGTCACGCCCTATCGCCGTCCTCCCCGGCGAACTCGGCAAGGTGTTCGGCGGCGCGGACCAGCGAGTCGACCACCGTCCTGGCGTGCTCCTCGCGATACCTGGCCAACGGGATCGAGCAGCTCAGCGCGTCCGTCGCGGGCCGGTGCGAGGGGACGGCGATCGCGATGCAGCAGATCCCCACCACCGCCTGGCCCCGCTCGAATGCCCAGCCCCGAACACGTATCTCGGCCAGCTCGGCCTTGAGAAAATCCCGATCGACGATGGTGTCCGGCGTCAGGGAGGACAGCGGATCGACCAGCAACGAATCCACCTCGGCGGGCTGGCGCTCGGCCAGCAGCACCTTGCCCAGCGCCGTGGCGTGCGCCGGCAGCCGCTGGCCGATGCGCGAGGAGGTGCGGAGCTGATGGCCGGACTCCCGGCTGGCCAGGTACACGATGTCCGCGCCGTCCAGACGGGCCAGGTGGACGGTCTCGTCGGTTTCGCGGCGCACCTGTGCGAGCACCGGTCCAGCCGCCTGCACCGTGGCGTCCCGCGCCAGGTAGGCGACCCCGACGCGCAGGGCGCGCAGACCGATGCCATAGCTGGTGCCGCGCAGGTCGGTCTCCAGCCAGCCACGCGCGACGAGCGTCTGCAACAGGCCGTACAGGCTCGACTTCGGAACCCCCAGGGCCCGGTGCAATTCGCTCAACGTCAACCGATGAGGGCTGGCCGCGAGCACCTCGAGCACGTCGACGGCACGATCGGCGGACTTCACCGCCCGGGCGGGCGGACCGGCCTGTACCGGTGGCGGGGGCATCGGGACCTCCTGATTGACGCGCGATGGTGGCGGCACGCGATCGTCGGTTGACGCACGCGACCCGCCGTCCTATCGTAGCCAAGCGGTCGCTACCGTGAACAATGTTCACAACCGTGAAAATCATGGGGGTTCGATGGACCAACTGGACGGCGTGCTGTTCTTTCCCGTGACGGCGTTCGACGCCGGCGGTGACGTGGACGAACGCATGCTGGCCAGCCACGTGGAAGCGGGGCTGCGCGCCGGGCCCGGCGCGGTCTTCGCCGCCTGCGGCACCGGAGAATTCCACGCGCTGGACGCAGCCGAGCACGAGGCGGTCGTCCGCACGGCGGTCCGGACCACAGCGGGCCGGGTGCCGGTGTTCGCAGGCGTCGGAGGATCGGTGGCGGAGGCCAGCGCAATGGCTCGCGCGGCGCAACGAGCCGGCGCTGACGGCCTGCTACTGCTCCCGCCCTACCTGGTACAGGCACCGCAGGACGGGTTGTACGGGTACGCACGGGCGGTCGGGCAGGCGTCGGACCTTCCGATGATCGCCTACCATCGGGGAAACTCCGTCTACCAACCCGAGACGGCCACCCGGATCGCCCGGCTCCCGACGGTGATCGGCATCAAGGACGGCTACGGCGATCTCGAATTGCTCACCCGGGTGATGGACGCCGTCCATTCGGACCTGTCTGCCGTCGGCAAGCCGTTCCAGTTCTTCAACGGCCTTCCGACGGCGGAATTGACCATGCCGGCCTACCGTGGCGCCGGTGTCACCTTGTATTCGTCCGCCGTGTTCGCCTTCGCGCCGGAGATCGCCCTCGCGTTCAACCGGGCGCTGGTCGACGACGATCGCGCCCGCGTCGACGCTCTGCTGCACGGCTTCTACCTTCCGTTGACGCGCCTGAGGTCCCGCGTGCCGGGCTATGCCGTCTCGCTGGTGAAGGCCGGTGTGCGGTTGCGCGGCCTGGACGTCGGCGGGGTCCGGCCACCGCTCGTCGACCCGGGTCCGGACGACACCGCCGAGCTGCAGCGGATCCTGGACGAGGGGCTCCGCTGCGTGCAGGAGGTCGCCGCCTCATGACCGACGTCACCTCCGGCACCGACAGTCTCGCCGTCACCGGGGTCACCCTCACCCCCGTCGCCTTCCCCGACCCGCCGCTGCTGAACGCCATCGGGGTGCACGAACCCTATGCCCTGCGCACGATCATCGAGGTCGCCACCGCCGACGGCATCGTCGGACTCGGCGAGACCTACGGCGACGCCGAGCATCTCGCGATGATTCGCAGGATCGCCGACCACGTGGTCGGCATGGACGTCTTCGCCGTCAGCGAACTGCGGCGGCGCGTGGCCCGCGACCTCGGCGGCGCCGCGCGGCAGGACCGCCACGGTCTGACCGGCACCGCCTCCAGCACCGGAACCATCGACCGCGTCGTCGCCGCGTTCGAGGTCGCGTTCCTGGACGCCCAGGGTCACGCATTGCGCCGACCCGTCAGTGACCTTCTGGGCGGCGCCGTTCGCGACCGCGTCCCTTACAGCGCGTATCTGTTCTACAAGTGGCGCGGCCATCCGGGCGAACGTCCCGACAGCTACGGCGAAGCTCTTGACGCGGACGGGATTGTCGCACAGGCTCGATGGATGCTCGGGGAATACGGGTTCGACGCGATCAAACTCAAGGGAGGGGTATTCGACCCTCTCGCGGAGGTCGAGGCCATTCAGGCCCTGCACGACGCACTGCCGGGCCACCCGCTGCGACTGGATCCGAATGCTGCCTGGACCGTCCCGACGGCGCTGGACGTGGGCCGCAGACTGGATGGCGTTCTGGAGTACCTGGAGGATCCGGCACCGGGAATGGACGGCATGGCACGTGTCGCCCGCGGGGTGTCGATGCCGCTGGCGACCAACATGTGCGTGGTCTCCTTCGACCAACTGCCGCAGGCCGTGCAGCAGCGCCCCGTCGAGATCATCCTGAGCGATCATCACGTGTGGGGCGGGATGTCGCGCTCCCGGTTGCTGGCCGGAATATGTGAGACCTTCGGTTTCGGGCTGTCCATGCATTCCAATTCGCACCTGGGCATCAGCCTTGCCGCCATGACGCACCTGGCCGCCGCCACGCCGAACCTGACCTATGCCTGCGATACCCATTGGCCGTGGAAGGATCCCGCCGACGACGTGATCGAACCGGGGGTGCTGGAGTTCCAAGACGGTGCGGTGCCGGTGCCGACCGCTCCCGGCCTCGGTGTCGCACTCGATCGCGACGGGCTTGCACGACTGCACGAGAACTTCCGCACCTGCGGAATCCGCACCAGGGACGATGCCAGCTATCTCCGACGGGTCGGTGATCCGAACGATCGGCGGGCGTGCATCGTCTGACCGCTCCGGTCACGAACTCGGCACCATTCTGCCCACCACGCACGTGAGGAGGCCGCTTGATGGTCACGCTTGATAGCGCACCCCTTCCACAGTTGAAGACCCGACGTCGCCGATTCGTCGGCGTGGCAGTGCCGTTCGTCCTCCCCTACGTGCTGACCTTCGCACTGCTGGTGGTCTACCCCGTCGCATACGGCTTCTACCTCGGCCACTCGCCGCAGAACTACCAGCGACTGTTCGACAACCCGACGTACATCCAATCGGTGATCAACACCGTGCTGTTCGTCGGCGTCGGCGTCAACATCAAGATGTTCCTGGCGCTGCTGCTGTCGGGGTTCTTCGCGATCCCCCGATGGTGGGCGAAGGCGCTGCTCGTGGTGTTCCTGCTGCCCTGGGCGGTCCCCGCCGTTCCGGGCTTCCTCACCATGCACTTCATGCTGAACGGTCAGTGGGGCTTCATCAACTCGCTGCTGGGGACGGTGGGGATCGACAATCCACCGGCATGGCTGATCGACCAGTGGTGGGGCTTCGCCGCCGCGGTGGGCGGCTACATCTGGAAATGGCTGCCGTTCTGGACGCTGATCCTGCTGGCCGCGCGCACCGGAATCTCCAGCGAGGTCTACGAGGCCGCCGCCGTCGACGGCGCGACCGGCATCCGCCGGTTCACCCAGATCACGTTTCCGCTGCTGCGCAACGTGTACGTGACAAGCGTTCTGCTCTCGACGATCTGGACCCTGGGCAACTACAACGCGATCTTCTTCGTGACCGGCGGTGGACCCATCGACTCCACCCAGGTGTTCGCCACCCTGGGGATCAAGTACGCCTTCCAGATCGGCGACGTCAACCAGGGCGTCGCCGTCGCGCTCACCGCGCTGCCCGTGCTGATCCCGCTGATCATCATCCTGGTCCGGCGATTGAAGAGGCAACCATGAGCGCCGATACCAACGCCACCAACGCGGTTCGCCGCCCGCAGCGCAGGCTCAGCGGCATTCCGATCCGTCCGAGACCCCCGCGATTCCGGTGGGCTTCCCGACTGCCACTGGTGCTACTGGCGCTCGGCCTACTGGTCTGGACCCTGCTGCCGGTCTACAACATGATCATCGTCGCGCTCAGCCCGCACGACGAGGTGTTCAACGGCAACCTGTACCCGCACCATCCGACCCTGGCGAACTTCGGGGACGTCGTCACCGAGAACGGCGCCTACGTGCAATCGTTCTGGCGGCAGATGGCCAACAGTCTGGTGGTCGCCGTCATCACCACCATTCTGGTGCTGGCCATCGGAACCCTGTCCAGCTTCGCCATCTCCCGGCTGCGGCCGCGCTGGGGGGCATGGGTGTCGAATGCTGCTCTGGCAACGTATGTCATACCGCTGTCCTTCGTGTCGATTCCGCTATACAAGGTGATGGCCGTGTACGGCCTGCTTGGCACCCAGTGGTCGCTCATCCTGGCGATGACGGCCTTCGCCAGCCCCTACGCGATGTGGGTGTTCAGCCAGCACTCCGAAACCGCGCTGTCGTACGAGATCGACGAGTCGGCGCGAATCGACGGCGCGAACTCCTGGCAGATCTACCGGCGCATCTTCCTGCCGCTGATGACCCCGGTGCTGGTGGCCATCGGGATCTACGCCTTCCTGCTCGCGTGGAACGAATACCTGCTGGCATTCCTGCTGCTCGGATCCGGCCCGAACGCGACGATGCCGGTGGCGCTGTCCAGCTTCCTGAACACCGACAACCCGCCGTGGAACAACTTCATGGCCGCGTCGCTGTTCTACACGCTGCCGCCGGCCATCCTGTACTACATCTTCCGGAACAAGATCGTCGGGGGCCTGACCGCGGGCAGCGTGAAGGGATAACACACACGGGACGAGGAGGCAACGACACTGACGCGACACGGCTGCAGGTCAACACATCGAATCGGAGTGGAAGGAA